>JAJFGM010000369.1 GCA_021776145.1 Kiloniellaceae bacterium
TTCAAAGTCTCTACAGCCTGGGCCTGTTCGGCGCCGAATCCTTCGCCACGGTTGGCATCGCGCTTTCGGTCGTGCGCGACTTCGCGCCCTTGATCATTGGCATTCTCATCGCCGGGCGTTCCGGCTCGGCCCTGGCGGCACGGCTCAGCACCATGTTGATCGCCCAGGAAATCGACGCCTTGCGGGTCATCGGCATCGCGCCGGTGCGTTTCCTCGTGGCGCCGGCCCTCATCGCCATGGTGATCATGGTGCCTTGCTTGACCATGTGGGCGAACATTGTCGCCCTGGGCGCCGCCGGGCTGATTGTCACCTCGGCGCTCGAAATCAGCATGCAGGCCTATTTCGCCGACGTTCTGCTGGCGCTTTCCCTGAACGATCTGACGCATGGGCTCGGCAAGAGCGCGCTCTTTGCCGCCCTGGTCGCCATCGTATCCTCGGTCAACGGCGCCCTGGCGCAGGGAGGCGCGGAAGGAGTCGGACGCATGACGACGCGCGCCGTGGTGCAGTCGATCGCGGCGATCATTATCGCCGACATGATTTTTGCCTTTATCGCGACGAGTTGATTGGCACCATGGTCGCAGCCGCACGCAAATCCACCAACCGCAAGACGTCGCCCGAAGTCGCGGCGGCGGCGCCAAAAATCGCGGCCGAGGGGTCGCGAGCAGGGCTTGAACGGTCGACGCCGGTAATTCGCGTCGCCGGCTTGCAGACCCACTACGGCGCGCGCCAGATCCTGCATGACGTCGATTTGGCCGTCGAGCCCGGTGAGGTCATGGTCATCATGGGCGGAAGCGGTTCTGGCAAATCGACACTACTGCGCCACCTCGTCGGCCTGGAATGGCCGACAGCGGGCTCGATTGACCTTCTCGGTGTCGATATCACCAGCGCCAGTGCCATGGAAATGCTGCGTCTGCGCCGCAAGATCGGCGTCGCGTTTCAAGGCGGGGCCCTGTTCAGCTCCATGTCGGTGCTCGACAACATCATGCTGCCGCTGCGCGAGCACACCAAGCTTGACGAGAAGACCATGCAGATCATGGCCCGGCTCAAGCTCGAGGTGGTAAATCTGGCGGGCTTCGGTGAACTGATGCCGTCGGAACTCTCGGGCGGCATGCTCAAGCGCGCCGCGGTGGCGCGCGCCATCGTCATGGACCCCAAACTGCTGTTCTTCGACGAGCCCTCGGCGGGGCTCGATCCCGTCGTTTCAGCGGCTCTGGACGAACTGATCCTGCAACTGCGCGCCGCCATGAACATGACCATTGTCGTCGTCACCCATGAGCTGGAAAGCGCTTTCAACATCGCCGACCGCATCACCGTCCTCGACCAGGGCCGCATCCTCACGGTTGACACCGTCGAGGCGGTCCGTGGCAGCGACAACGAACGAATTCAGAACCTCCTAAACCGGCGTTCCGAGGATGTGGTCGCCGACGGCGAAGCCTATCTGCGCCGACTCACTGGCGAGGCCTAGCGGCCCGCGATTGCGCGGTTGTTGAGACGGCCGCGCAGGCGCGTTTTTTTGAGAACAAGGTCAAACGATGAAGAACCAGAAATTGAACTACACGGTCGTCGGGTGCTTCGTGATCGCCATGCTCGTCGCGGCCGTTGCCACCGCCGTGACGCTGACCGGCCGCACCGGCGCGCGCGACCGCTTCGTCATCGTTTTCGACAACGTCTCGGATATCCGCTTTGGAACCTTGGTGCGCTACGAGGGCTATCCCGTGGGTCAGGTCGAGGGAATCATTCCACGCGATCATGCCGGTCGGATGAAATTCGCGCTCGATGTCAGCGTCCTCGAGGGTTGGCAGATCCCCAGCGACAGCATCGCGCAAATCGGCAGTTCGACCTTCCTCGGCGCCAAGGTTGTCGAAATCAGGGGTGGCCGGTCAACCGCCGCCTTGGCGCCAGGCGACGAGATCGCCAGCGCGCCACCGGCCGATATGTTCGCGGCGATGTCCGGTGTGGCCAGCGAATTCGGCGACGTCTCGCGACAGAATCTGCGGCCGCTGCTTCAGCAGCTCACCAACCTTGCCACGAACGCCAATGCCCTGCTTGAAGACGACCTCAGCACCTTTGTCGGTTCGCTCAACTCGGTTGCCAGCGACGCCGGAGGACGCTTGCCGCGGATCGCCGCCGAACTTCAAGCCTTCACGGGTAAACTCAACACCTCGCTGGACAAGATCCAGAGCGTTCTTTCGGACCAGAACATCAGGGGCATCAACCAGGTCCTCGCCAATGTCGAGGAGGCCTCGCGCCAGTTCGTTGAAATCAGCATCAATGCCCAAGGAACGCTCGGCCAGCTCGACGGGCTTGTCAGTCACCTGGAGAAGCTCGTCGAAGCCAACGAGGGGAAGGTCAGCAGCACACTCGATGATACCCGCTACACGCTACGTTCCATCGCCCAAAGCATTGACGCGATCAACCACAATCTCGCGGGCACGACCCGAAATATGAACGAGTTCAGCCGCCTGATCCGGCAGAATCCGGGCCTGCTTCTTGGCGGAGCGTCGCCCGAAGACGTCTCTGTCGAGGCGTCTTCCACACCCTCCACGCACGAGGTCCAGTGATGACACGGAAAATCATGGCAGTATTTCTTGGCCTTGGCCTTGCCGGCTGCCTGGGGTCGGCGCCGCCTGTGCCGCGCGATCACTATTACCGGCTCCTGGTACCTGGGCCGGAGGCGGCAAACACGGCTCAGATTCTCGACGGCGTGG
>JAJFGM010000370.1 GCA_021776145.1 Kiloniellaceae bacterium
ATCTCGAACGCCTTATCCTCACCATCGAGGTACATTCGCATCAGTTCCTCGTCGGAAAGGCTGTCAAGCGCTCCTCTCGACTGCATTACACGTAGGCCTTAGGAAAAGGGGGTGAAAAAAAATGGGCAAAAATTCATAGCCACTGTCGAGGCCCTTGCCCGAAACCGAAATTCCTTACCTGGCGACTGTTTCGTCGTTAAGCCGCCCTCCTGGACTGCTATCCTAGCAGCAGTGACCTTCATCTCTCCCCTCTCTACAATCAATATCTTACGAGTATTTTCTTATGGATCACTTAATATTACGGTGTTAAAGAGTTGTCCAAATGGGATATTCCGCTCCATAGCACACCCGAAACCAAAGACTTATCGCTACAGCCAGCCAACAACTCTCACCGGCCAGCAATTCCCACAGGCCAGTAATTCCCTCAGGCATGACCGACATGCGCAATCTTTCTTTGGCCACGGGTGCGACGTCGCGTTCACAACGGCCGGTTCCCAGGGGCCGGTTCCCAGGGGCCGGTTCCCAGGGGCCGAGCCGTTCAATTGCCGAGGTTGACGATCTCAACCCGACGGTTGTCGCCGTGCGTCGGGTCACCCTCCACCAGCGGGCTGGATTCACCCTTGCCAACGACAAAAAGCTTGGCCAGGCCGATCTGGTGCCTGTCCGCCAGGTAATCCCGCACCGCATAGGCGCGACGCTCTGACAGCGACTGGGTATAGGTCTCGCTGCCCTTGGCGTCCGTGTGTCCCTCTACAAGGAACTTGTAGGCGTCGAGTTGAGCCGATCCCAGGGCCATGCCAAGCTGATCCAGCGTGTCCCTGGCCGAAGCCGTCAGAACTGCGGAGTCGAACCCAAAGGTAATATTCAAGGCGACGCTCTTCAGTTCGTCCTTTTGGACCTCACCGAATTCGCTGCTGGCGTCGGTGCGGCGCAACGAGCGTGTCAGGGCGCTGGGCTCGAGCGCCTTAATGATGTCGTCCGCTGAAGGGGATTCCTTCATGAAGTTAGTCGTCGTGACGTCCTGCGCCGAGGCCGGAGCTGGCAAACACATCAGCGCCAGAAGAACCAAAACCGCGACATTTCGCATCCTCATTCTCCTATCTTGCAAGCGTTGACCCGGCCCCGGGAAATCGGCTGGGAGCCGAATCGCCACAATTGACCGAGTGTCTGCATTCCAGGCCTTGGACTGTGCACCAACGCCGATTGCCGCGCAACTGATGTGACGGCAAATCGCCGCAATTTCGGCCGTAAAACCGTTGTTTTCCAAGCCAGATGCGCCAGCGAGCCCAGCCGAATCGAGCCTCGGGCGCCGCCTCTTCAGGCGGCCGCATGGGGTCGCCTCCCATCCTAGGGTGCCGGTCCTACGGCGCTCGCCTTCAATTTTTTTCCGAGCCCATCAACCCCATTTTTGCGACAGCACGTGATTAGGGGCATAGCGATCAAATTGTTGGCCGCCGCAAGCGGCAGCCCGGAAGACCAATTTCGATTTGAGCATTTCATTCTCCCTGCCTCTCCAAACTAAAACCGCCCACATGAAATTGTGGGCGGTATTTTTTTCAATCCGCCGGATACCGTCGGTACGGTCGCATCGAAGAAAAGGTCAATTCGTACCTAACAGCCGCGTCAGTCGCTCGATTTCGGCACGCGCCTCCGCGTCTTCCGGCGCCAGGCTGGAAACTCGCTTCCAATAGTCGAGTGAGATCTCGATATCCTGGCCGTCCGCCGCACGCTCCGCCTGCTTTTCGAAAAATACGACCAAGGTCCCGGCGATGGCCGCGAGCTTTGCCTCGGCAAGCGGATAGCCGGGCTCCATCTCGAGGGCCGCAACGAAGGCCTGATGCGACGCCAGGAGATCACCCTTGTCAAAGAACTGAAGGCCGCGCAGATAGTTTTCGTGCGCGCGCAAGACACGAGCAATGCGCACCGAAGCCGCCTCGAGCGCGACGCTCGCCGGATTCATAACCTGGGCGACCTGCAGTTTCTTCCTGGCTTCGGCGAAGTGCCCCCAGCGCGCCAGCTCGATCACATAGTCAGCGTAAGACTTCGACAACGCAGTCAAATTCTCCTCGTCCGTCGGGTCGCTGATCACACGCTGCAGTTTCGGCAGAACTTCGGATTTGTAGTGGTCGCGCAATCTTTCCCGGGCCGCCAAGGCCGGATCTTCCCGCTCCGCCTCGGTCGCGGTGACGGCTGGCTCCGCCGCACTGTTGAGCGCCGATTGTGGCGCAGGCTCCGAGGCCGGATCGTCGCTCGCGTTTCCTCCGACGTCGATTTCGCTTTGCCCCTGTAGCGAAGCAGCATTGTTCGCCCCCAACTTGGGCAGGGCATCTTCGGCGGCCAAATCCTCGCTCGCAGCATCGGTTGCCACCTCTATCGCCTGCTCTGGCTCAACGGCCTCATCAGCCGCGACATCAAGCGGTGATTGGGTTTCGGAACGTTCAGGCTGGCTTGCAACGGGGATCTCCGCCGCCGCCGGCGGCGCATCAGAGGTGTGGATCGCCTGCAAACGAACGGTCACCCGACCACCGCCGGCGACAATGCCCTGCAGCGCCGTATCGAGGAAATCGAGATACCCTCCGGCCTGTTCGAATTCACGGCGGAATCCCTTGTACAGCGGCACGGTACTGGCAACGACCACAATCACTTCACGTCCGAAAGGCGGCTGCACCGTGTATTGCGTGGCATCCGGATCGGCACCGATGGAGAGTGTCTGGTCGCGGCCGATTTGGTTCTCGGGCATGGCCAGGCTGGGCACGATATGCACGACATAGCCGTCGAGTTGGTAATAGTCGAGATAGAGGAACAGGTTTGCCGCTGCCGCCGTGACTTTCACGGCAAAGCTATCGCCGTTGACGTAGTGTCCTTCGGGGCTGTTGAGGCGCAAAGACAGGCTCTGGTCCTCAATTGGCGCGTAAATGTCGGCCAGCGCAGCCAGCCGGGAGTCCGTCGTTACAGAGACCGTATCCTGTGCAGCCGACGGGTATGTCGAGATGAATGTCGTCGGCAGGAAGCTCAGGATTGCGAATCGCAAGAAGCGCATGGCGAAGTGTTTGAACATCGCACCAGGCAACCAAACCTTTGCGGCGCAGGAAGTCCGATAAGCGCAAACAACCCGTGCGCGAATATTTTCTGCTTCGGCTCCCATGCCTCCCCCACACGCGTCTGTCGGAGCTCAAGTACGTTCACGATAGTAACGCGCCAGCAACGGCGGGGTATAGGCCCGAAAAACCCTCAACCCATCTCAGCTGGCGCCATTTCATGAACACCGCCAACTACGCGCAAGTCGACGCACACCGGCACTGGGACAGCATGGTCAGGGCATGTGGTTTCGATTGGACACTCGCAATGGGCGGCAATATGGCGGTCCGGTTACATAGGCAACCCAAGGATTCGAAATATTCGGCGCCAGTCACAACAACAGGTGCTGGCGAACAAGCAATCAAAGACAAGGAAATGTGCCCGGGACCAAACCTGCCGTTCACCCCATTCTCGAAATTCGACGTGTGAGTGTGCTAGAGGCCGCACGTCGGCCATCGTCATTTTGGTTAACGAACACAGGGAATTGTCCAATGGGCAAGGCCTTGGCCACCAGGCCTGCTTGCCGCGAGATCCTGTCCGGGAGCGATTTGTTGCGTAAGATTCTGGAAAGTCATAAAGTATTGTCGCATCAGGCTAGGTTCGGTTTATTACTTTCAATGGTATTGGGTATTCGTTTGAATTGGCCGAATTCCTTTGCCGACGCGGCAGCTGAAACAGTGAAGGTAGCAATGCGAAACAGGCTCCTGTTGTTGTTAGCCATCTTCGCAATTGGAATGGTCTCTGCGACCGCGTCCTTTGCGACGGAGCGGGCGCTCACCCGTGCCCTGTCCGGCCAGGCCGTCGACGAACGGCGCGTCGCGCTGGTTGTCGGCAACAACAGCTATGCCTTCCAACCCCTGCGCAATCCGGTCAACGATGCCCGCGGCATGACACGGGCGCTAAAAAACCTGGGTTTCACGGTGATCCATGTCGAGAATGCCAAGCGCATCGACATGCAAAAGGCAATCCTGAAATTTGCCGAACAACTGCGCGAGGGCGGCACGGGGCTGTTCTATTATGCCGGCCACGGCTTGCAGGTGCGCGGCACGAATTATTTGGTACCGGTCGACGAAAACATCACGTCCGAGGCCTCCATCCGTTTCGAGGCCATCAGCCTCGACGCTGTCCTTGAACAGATGGGCGAGCCGCGTCCGCGACGTACCAACATCGTCATCCTCGACGCCTGCCGCAATAATCCCTATGCCAGCCGCTACGGCGGCAGTGGCGGCGGGCTCGCCCTGGTCAATGCACCGACGGACTTTCTCGTCGCCTATGCCGCGGCGCCGGGTGGCGTGGCCATCGACGGGGATACCGACAACGGTCTCTACACCGGCGAACTGCTGAATGCCATTTCCGAGCCCGGCCTGCGCATCGAGGACGTCTTCAAGCGTACCCGGGCGGCGGTGAGCGAAAAAACACGCTTCGCGCAAATTCCATGGGAAGCCTCATCCCTGGTGCGCGATTTCAGTTTCAACACCGGCAAGCCGGAAAAGGAGCCGGAAGAAACCGAGCAGCTGGCGGAGAACCAGAGCCAGGAAGAACGCGGCGTCAAGGCCTCGCGCGCCAACCAGGCGCTGGAACTGGAGTTCTGGGACTCGATCAAGGGCAGCAACAACGCCGCCGACTACGAGGCCTACATGGAGGCCTTCCCGAACGGCATTTTCGTGCCGCTGGCTAAAACCCGGGCCGAGCGTTTTCGTAAATCCTCGCAACAAGCAGCCTTGCCCAAGGTGCCGGGCATCGAAGAAATCGAATCCCTATACGAGTCCCTCACGGCCTCCAACCTGAGGGAAAAACCGACGGCCAAATCGAAACGCGTCGGCCGCGTCAAGGCCGGCACGCGCCTGCTGGCGACCGGCAAGGTCGAGAACATGAACTGGTATCGAGTGGAGACGCCCGACGGCGGAGTCGGTTACATCTATGGCGACCTCATCAAAAAGGTGATGCCCGGGCAGGCGACGGCGGCAGCACTCGCGCAAGCACAGCAGACCGCCGAAGCTGAACAGGCCGCCCAGCGCCGCGCCGATGCGGAAAAGGCCGCCGAGGAGGCCCAACGCCGCGCCGACGCCGAAAAGGCCGCCAAGGACGCCCAACGCCGGGCCGACGCCGAAAAGGCCGCCAAGGACGCCCAACGCCGGGCCGAGACCGAAAAGGCCGCCAAGGACGCTCAACGCCGGGCCGAGGCCGAAAAGGCCGCCAAGGACGCTCAACGCCGGGCCGAGGCCGAAAAGGCCGCCAAGGACGCCCAACGTCGGGCCGACGCCGAAAAGGCCGCCGAGGAGGCCCAACGCCGGGCCGAGGAGGCCAAGGCCGCGCAACTGGCGGCTGCGACGATTGCTCAGCCCAAACCTAGCCCTCCGGATTCAAGCGGCGAAAGCTTCAAGGACTGCGCGACCTGTCCCGAAATGGTCCAACTTCCGGGCGGCAAGTTCCGCATGGGCTCGAATTTCGACGCCTCCGAACGGCCAGTCCATAGTGTCGAGATCAAAAGCGGTTTCGCCATCGCCAAGCACGAAGTTACCTACGGCAGCTGGAAGGCTTGTGTGACCGATGGCGGTTGTTCGCACCTGCCCGAGCTGAAAAACGCCACCGATCGCATGCCGGTGCGCAACGTCTCGTGGGACGATGTCCAGGAGTACCTGCGCTGGCTGCAAAAGAAAACATCCAAGCCCTACCGTTTGCCCAGCGAGTCGGAATGGGAATTCGCCGCCCGCGCCAGCACCACTACAAGCTTCTGGTGGGGCGAGGAACCCAGCGCGAACCGGGCCAATTGCAAGGATTGCGGTGGCGTTTACGACCGCAAGAACCCGGCTGAAATCGGCCTCTATCCGCCCAATGGCTTTGGCCTGCACGATATGAACGGCGGCGTTTGGGAATGGGTTTCCGACTGCTGGCAGGGATCCTACAACGGACACCCGACGGACGGCAGCAGCTGGGAGAAGAACGACTGTCGACAGCGCGTCCTGCGGGGCGGATCGTGGCGCAACGACGTCAGCTACCTGCGTTCGTCAAGCCGCTTCTTCTATGATTCCAACGTCCGTTACTCGGTCAATGGGTTCCGCGTCGCTCTATCGCTAGACTAAAGCCATTTCCGACCTTATTCGCTTTCGCTCGTTTGATGGGCCACCGGGTCGCCTTGGGGGCAAGCGCATTCGGGTAGGCACGGTGCGCAGCGCGATGCGGTGCCATCGAGCCCAAGCATATCGCCAAGCGCCCCAACGTCCCCGATGCGCGTTTACCCCGAGGCGATCCGGGGCGGCCCATCA
Organism: Kiloniellaceae bacterium; assembly: GCA_021776145.1. GTDB lineage: Bacteria > Pseudomonadota > Alphaproteobacteria > Kiloniellales > Kiloniellaceae > JAJFGM01. The sequence goes on from JAJFGM010000370.1 coordinate 6,345, forward strand.
AACGAGCGAATAAGGTCGGAGGTTGCTCTACATCAAATAGTTGGAGCAGATTCACCGGGTCAATGGATCGTCGCTTGCGATTCCATGTGACCCGGTGAATCTGCTCTAGTCTCAAAAGGTTGGTGATCGGGTGTAGCCAGACCGGTGCAAGGTGCTTCGGGCTCGACCGGTACACCGCCAAAAACGACCTCCTTGTCAATGAGGACGTTTTCGGCACTGCACTCCGAATCCGGCTATTCGACGTAAATCGTACGAACCGTCGAATAGATCGGCGGATTGTGCGGGATATGCTTGTCGTCGCCCATGAGCAACTGCAGGGTATGCTTGCCCGGCGGCAGTTCGATGATCGCTTCGCTTTGCCCGCCGCCAAAGTGCAGGTGATTGCGATCCGAGGGGATTTCCTCGTCGAACGGCGGTAGTGGCGCATCAACGATCAAATGGTGGTGGCCGGTGTTGGGTTTGGGAACGCCGGCGGGGGCGATGCCAGCGTTCCGTAGGCCGAACCACACCCTGAACTTGCGGGCCCGCACGACCTCGCCGTCGTTGGGCCAGCCTATATAGAGGTAGGCGTTCTTTGCCGCCGGCGTGTCCCCGGCGACCGCCTTGCCGACAACGGCAAAGGGCACCGCGGCCAGCACAAAGGCGCTCAATAGTGGAACAAGAAATCGCTTGGTCATCATTCAGCTCCCAAGACTCGTCGTTCTCGAATTTGTCCGCGGTCTTAACCGCTGTGTCCTCCGCCGTACCGCTCCGATCAGGGTACGGTGATGGTGATTTTCTCTGAATACATCGGCGGATTGTGGGGAATGTGTTTGAGGTCCCCAAACAACAGCTGGATCGTGTGCTGACCAGGCGGCAATTCGATTCGCGCTTCGGTCTGACCGCCACCGAAGTGCAGATGGTTCCGGTCGGACGGGATCTCCTCGTCGAAGGGCGGGAGGTCGTCGTTGATAATGACATGGTGGTGCCCGGTGCTCGGTTTCTTGGTCCCGGCCGGGGCAATGCCCGCGTTTCTCACTCCCATGCGCAGCCAAAGCTTGCCGCCATGAATAACCTGACCGTCTTTCGGCCAGACGATGTAGACCTTGGCGTCACCCGGCATGGGGGTATCGCCAGCGGTGGCCACAGCGATCGGGAATGAAAGCAGCGCGAACAATACAGCAAGTGCAAGAGGCTGACGTTTCATCGTGACTCCCCGTACTTTAGCTTTTGTTTGTGCCGACTTGTCTTCTGCGTGAATAAAACCCTAACACAATGCGGAGGGATTCAGGCAAAGGAATATGTCCGCTCTTGACCGCGAACGCACGGCCGGGCCTCAACGCAGGTTTTCATCGCTGACTCTCACGAGCAAGATCTTGGCGAGGATTTTGCAGTCGCTCCAGAAAGACCAGTTGTCGATATAATGAAGATCGAGATCGACACGCATGCGGATCTTTTCAACCGAATCGACCTCATTGCGCCAACCGATAATCTGCGTCGAACCGGCTATGCCGGGCTTGACGTTGTGGTGCGCCGCATAGCGTACCACCACCTCTTCGAAAAGCTGGCCCTCGGCCTTGGTTAAAAGCGCGGGTGGCCCGACCAACGACATCTCACCGGTCAGCACGTTGAAGAGCTGCGGTAATTCGGCGAGACCCGAAGCGTAGAGAAATCGCCCGACCCGGGTCATCCGCGGGGCTTTTCCGGAGCGCCGCGCCGCGCAGGCAAGACCGCCCCTGTCGGCCTGCAGGAAACGGAAACCCCACACCTTGATCGGCTTGTTGTCGAAGCCATAGCGCTCGCGTTTTATACACACAGGGCCCTTCGACTCGAACTTGATCGCGGCGGCGGCGATGAGCATCAATGGCGCCAGAAACAGCAGGATGATGGTGGCGAGGCCGCGGTCCGCGATCGCCTTGCCGATCAGTGGCCAATCCGATGACGGCCGTCCGCGGATCTGCAGCAGGGGAAGACCGGCGCCCAAAGCAGCCAACTGCGCAGCCTGCCGGCCCATGCCCGCGGACGGGCCGCCGAGCAGATCGGCCAACATCCCTAAGGCCGCAATGACCAACGCAGCGATGACTAAGGCAGCCGTGAGCAAAAGTCCGCCTAGGCGCAAGAGAGCGCCGGCGAGGGGCCGGGACGGCACGTGTGAAGGCGGTGCGGCGGTGCGGTCGGACCCGCAGCCGGGCAAGTCGCGATGCGATTTCATGAGATTGAGATCCGTTTTGCCAGCCCCCAGGCAAAAACGCGCCGCGCTCAGAGCGCCGCGAGGGCGGGTTTTGTGATTTCGATGAATGCGAGGATGCAGTCTGTAACCGAGATGTAACTGGAATTGGCCATCGGGAAGAGCCGGGCGAAGGCGGCGACGGGGAGTTCATCACGCAGGAACGCATCCAAGGCGCTGGCCGAAAGCGGATGCAGCGTCTCTGGTACCTGACATCCCAGAACGGCCTGCGCACGCTGCTCGATGGTTGCAATTCTGTCCATGCTTGGGTCGCCTTTCGTGGCTGGGATTCGTCGACGCGACGCGCCGACATCTCGGTCGTGGCCTGCTCGATTCAGCTGGACCACTCGGTGTAGAACTGACCCATGCCCTTGATTTCGTATCCGCTCCAGAAGTCCAGCTCTTCTTCCGTGATGTCGAGTTCTTCGATCAGGGCTTCGACGCTTTGTTTGGTTTCGTTCTTGGGCATTTTCTGAAACTCCGGTTCGGTCGTTGTTGTTTCCTACTCCCTCTCACGCGGCCAAACCGAATAGGGGTTAAGAAAAATCCTCTTCGGCGCAATTTTCGTCCCGCCACGGTGGTCGAACCGAAAGATCGCGACCCACGACCGCGTGCAGTCACGCACCCGAACTGGGGCACGAGAGAGCAGATCTACGGAAAGGGATCGCTGGGCCGGTTCAAAGACCCGTCAACTATCCCGTCACGGGACAAGCAGCTCAGACATCTAGATGAAAGCGGTGCAGGACGCCAAAGACCGACGGCTGGTCATCCGCCGGCACTTGCTCCAGCTCAGTTCTTGCGGCAGCGGTCGACCTGGAAATCGCCGTCGTTATCGATGCAAATGGCTTCGACCTCGCCGTTCTCGTCGGCATCGATACCCCAGACCCAAACCATCTTGCCTTCCTCCCGCGTCGGCCGGATTTCGCCGTCGGGGCGACCGTTCTCGTTCTGGTCGATAATCATATACTCGGGCACGCCGTCCTCGTTTGTGTCGACGGCGATGAGATCGCCCACACCGTTGCCATTGATGTCCATAAGCGTCGTATCGATGACACCGTTGCCATTGTTATCCATGACCTTGATGATCGATTTCCTGTTGATCGTGTAGGCTGCGGGATAGGTCAGTCGTGCCAGCTTGCGATCCTGCCGCTCGCTGATGAAACGGCGCACGTCGCCGACGGAAACGGCGTAATTGATGCCCTGGGAATCGGTCCGAATGAAACTGTTCACACCAACCATCAGGCCGTCGTCATTCAACAGGGGGCCGCCCGAGTTGCCCGGATTGATCGGAGTCTGGGTCTGAATAACTGTGGCCTTGTGCGTCGAGGTTTCATCGGCGGGCCATTCGAAATCACCACGCACCTGACTGATGTAACCGCGTGTATAGGTCCAATCCTGGCCCTGCGGGTGCCCGATGGCATGCACATTCTCGCCAATTTCCGGGGTTGCCTTGTCGAACAGCTGGATGGCCGTCAGGCCCGGCAAGGGGTCCTTGAGTTTGAGCAACGCCAGGTCGGCGACCTCGTCGATAACAACCACATCGGCGGCGTAGACGTGATCGGAGCTGACGCCGGCCAAATTGTTGGGTTTGAACAGCACGCCGACGGTTGTCGAGCCGCGCACTACGTGCCAATTCGTTAAGATGCCGCCGTCTTCGGAAATGATCGAGCCCGTGCCACTGGCACCGCGCGAGAGGATTTTCACGACACGGGAGGCTGACGTCGCGTAGAGCGTCACGGCACCACCGCGCACCAGCGCCGGCTCGTCAAGCTTGGGGCCAACCAGAAGCGTGCTGGCATAGTTCCGCGCCACCTGCAGCGAGGAGGAGTTGAGCTTGCTGACAAAGGCCGGCAGCGTCGCTTGCGCAAGGTCTACGGAAGCACCCTCGAGGCGCGCCGCAAGCGACGATTGGTCGCCGACCGAAACACCGGCGACAATGATCTTGAAGGTCATGATCTCACGCCGCCCGTCGCGCATCAGCGCGTGCAGCGAAATCAACCAACCACCCTCCTCGTCCGGCGCCTTGAATACGACATCGTCAAAGGGCGCGAGTTGGTCGTTCCCCGCTTCAGCCTGGAAGAGAGTGGCTGTGCCGACAGCCTGTCCAGACGTCGGCCTGGCCAGGACTTGCAGTCGGGTCAGGTCGCTACCATCCACCGAGATCCTCAGCTCGGCTCGTGGCTCGACCGGATCGCCGCTGTTCAGTTCAATGGATCTAGCTGGCACCGCCGTCGTGGACCAGGCAAGAACCTTGAGCGAACGGTCAACCGCCGCACGCGCTTGCAGACTGGCCGTAACCACGGCGACACAGCATGCGACCGCGACCATGAACGTGATATGGCGAAGACAATTCCGGTCCAACATCCGACAGCACTCCTTCCGGCGGCAGCCCATGTTAAACACGCTGACTGAAAACCAGGCTTTCAGCACCGTGTCATCATAGCACGAGACGCAGGCGACCACAGCATGCAAGCTGGACTGGGGTCCGTTTTCAGCTCACGCCGCTCGAGGTGCGCCTATTCACTTCCTCTCATAACACTTTATTTTCATCCAATAACCAATTGTTTTACATGAGCTATCATAGCCCACAGAAAGCAAATTCCAGT
>JAJFGM010000038.1 GCA_021776145.1 Kiloniellaceae bacterium
TCTTCAGCGTCGCGTATCCAACGTCGACTCCGCCAGCTGCTTTTTCAGCCGCCGATCCTCGACTTCCCTGCCATTCAGTTGCTGCGCGCCCGACGGTCCCATCCCGCCGCAAATCGACTTCCAGCGTTAGATTGTCTGCTCGCTGACCCCATGCCGGCCGCATACCTCCGACGTCGCATCAGCCTCCTGCGCGCGTTGCACGCCGACAATCTGCTCTTCTTCATCACCCGTCTGCTGAAGATCGACTCTCAAATCAACCGCGTAAAACGACGGAGAGAAAATTGGGAACATTATCACTTAGGCGCCGTTATTGGCACAGTTCCAAGGTGGTCAAATGGCGATGCCATATCCTACTGACGGAACCTAAATCCAAGCCAGGAGCAGTCTATGTACAACATTTTCTGGGTGATCGGAGTCGTCGTCGTCGTACTTGCCGTTCTGTCGGCGCTTTAGTCGCTTCTTCGTCAGCACCCTGACTTTCACCCCATCCGGAGACGATCATGTCAAAACGTACCCAAAGCGGACATAGCAGCTCGCATAATTCCGAGACAGCCAAGCAAACGATCAATGAAGCACAGGATCAGGCGAAGGCGACTGCTTTCCAGATGAAGAACGAAGTGGGGGAGCAAGTCGAAAAGGCCAAATCGGCCCTTGTCGACCAGGTTGAGCATCAAAAAGACCGGGCATCGGGCTCACTCAATCAAACAGCGGATGCATTGAACGAAGCCGCCGGCAATCTCAACGCAGATTCTGTACCGCGGCAACTTTTAAGCGGAGCGGCAAGTGGATTACGCTCTGTTTCGGAGCAAATGGAGGGTAAGAACGTTGGTGAAATAGCCGACGGCCTATCCGGGTTTGCCCGGCGAAATCCGGCTGCCTTTCTCGGTGGCGCTGTTTTGGCAGGCTTCGCCATCGCCAGATTTGCTCGCGCCTCACGCCCCTCGAATGAGGGAAGCGACACATCCCAAACACAGGCACCGGCTTCAATGCGGCAGACGGAGGCGAGATCCGTAAAGTCGCCGGGGTCGGCAACCAATTTCTCCACGCCGGGAGCCTCCTGACATGAACAACATGAATGAAAAGTCGGCACCAGCGCTTGTCGGCGATTTGATAAACGACGTCACAGGGCTGTTCAAAAAAGAGATCCAACTGCTTCGTTCGGAAGTCAGTGAAAAAGCCTCGCAGGCGGCAGTCGCTCTGGGCTTGATCGTTGGCGCCATCGTGGTCGCGCTTGTGGCACTGAACGTCCTAGCGGCCGCGCTCGTTGTGGCAATCCAAAACTGGGGAATTGCCCCTGGCTGGGCCGCCCTCATAGTCGGGTTGGCGCTTGCTGTCATCGCGTTCGCAATGGCGAAAAAAGGGTCAACGGATTTGAAGGCTAGCAAACTCGCTCCCGAAAAGACTGTTAGGGCAGTCGAGCGGGACGCCGACATGGCAAAGGAGAAAGTGTGATGAGCATGTCCAACACAAATTCTGAAGGAAAAACACCTGCGGAACTGGAGCGCGAAGTCAACGAGCAACGGTCCCGCGTCTCGAGCACCGTTGACGCCTTACAGGATAAAATTTCGGTCAAGGGTGTCGTCACCCAAGTTATGGACGCGATGTCAGAGCATGGTGGCGATATCAGCCGGAATTTAGGCAAAACGGTTAAAGACAACCCTTTGCCCCTGTTGCTCACTGGCATCGGAATAGTGTGGCTGATTGCCAGCGCCAATCAGCGGGGCAGCAGCTCAGATTACGACAGTCGTGGTGAGGCATACCCCTCATCCGAACGAACATCGTCTACAGTCGGATCGAGGCCGACGGCGTATGGAGTTGAACCTGCGGCAACCTTTAAAGCCGGAAGTTCGAAGACGTCGTCTGGTCCAGCCGGTGGAGCGGAAACTGGCGACGAAAGTGGCGGGGGTATCAAGGATAAAGCGCGTGATGCCGCCGGTAGCGTAAAGGAAACCGTTAAAGACGGAGCTCAGCGCGTGAAGGAAGCGGTCGATGACGCGCGCGATCAGGCGGCGCAAACGGCCTCCAGAGTTGCCGAAAGGACCAACGAAGTTGGTCAATATGCCAAAAACGGATTTGACAAAGCCCTGGACGACCATCCTCTTGTTCTGGGCGCGTTGGCATTAGCGGCAGGTGCGGCAATTGGCGGGGCACTGCCGCGCACGAAGCGCGAAGACGAGATGCTGGGTCAACACAGCGATCGCCTGAAAGAGCAGGCCCAGTCGGTGGCACAGGAACAATTGGAAAAGGCGAAAGCCGTTGGCGAAAAGGTCGCCGATGAAGCAAAGGCTATGGCTGGCGAAGCTGCGGGAAAATTAGACGAGAAAACCCCGGATGGGTCGACTCTCGTCAATAAGGTCGATGCCAGGGCCCGCGAGGCAGTCGAAAGGCTGAAAAAGACCGGAAAGGATGAGGCGGAGAAGCAGGGCCTGGGAAAAAGGCAAGCCTGATGCGTCTTGGTGGTGACGAAGAGAAGGCCGGATTGGCGAGTAATGCCGAACGGCCTTCTCAGTTCTCCTGGTCGGATTGGAAGCAAATTCTTCTGCGTGTGAAGGACGAAATCGGAAAGGACAATGTCCCGCTCGTCGCGGCCGGCATTGCGTTCTATTCGATGCTGGCTCTTTTTCCCGGCATAACCGCGATGGTTGGCCTATATGGATTGATCGCAGAACCGGCGGATGTCGCCGATCACATGAACGCCATTTCAGGTCTTCTCCCAGACGGAGCTCTTGATATCATTCGCTCCCAGACTGCTGACCTTGTCAGCAAGAGCACAACAAAGGTCGGCCTCGCTTCGCTGGTGGCAATCGCGTTGGCAATTTGGAGTACACGGTCCGGCGTCGTCGCTCTCGTAACTGGCCTGAATATCGTCTACGACGAGACGGATCAACGCGGGTTTTTTTCCCAGCTCGGTGTCACAATTGTGCTGACAGTCGTCATACTGATTGTGGCAACGGTCGCCGTGCTCGCCATCATTGCAGTGCCCGCGATGATTGATTTCTTGCGGCTTGGCGAGGTTGGTGAGTGGATCGCATCGATCATTCGTTGGCCCATCGTAGTTTTTGCTATTCTCGCGGCACTTGCCATTTTTTACCGCTTCGGGCCACATCGCGATAATCCTAAGATGGCCTGGATAAGTTGGGGTGCCGTCTTAGCCACTTTTGTCTGGATTGTCGGTTCGGCAATCTTCTCGGTCTACGTCGCAAATTTCGCCAGCTACAATGAGGCCTATGGTTCTCTTGGCGCTGTGATTGGCCTTCTTATGTGGTTTTATCTGAGCGCATTCATCGTCCTGCTCGGCGCTGAATTGAATGCCGAGATGGAGCATCAAACCCGTCATGACACAACGACGGGACCGGATGAACCTATGGGTGAACGTGGCGCCTACGTCGCTGATACCGTCGCCTGAACGAGCCGGAAACTCTGTGAAGACACATGATTGGCGAACTCGAGCTTTTGCAGTGGTTGGATAGGAGATACTTACGGTCTGACAACATTGCCGCAACGTAATCGCGCGCCATACTGATTTTCGCCTATGGATTTTTATTGTTGCTATTGAAGACGCCGCGGATGTTCAACAGGTCCGCACCAACCGATATAATCCTCGCCCTGATCATTAGCTGCAATCCGAGCCACACTTCTTGCCTGTAAAGCGCCGTTCATCGAAGTTCCGACCGCGACGGCGACGCTCATCTAACTTCACGCCTTGATCACGTGGGTGACCGCTCGGTCGAAATCCCTCGCCACCATCGTCAAGGGCAGCGCACACCTTCTTTGGAACGGCGGCCAACTTGGACGAGACATCCTGCGTGAATGGGTGATCGGCCGCCGCGGTTAGGCGTCACGGCAAATGCATAAAAAAAACCCCGCCAATTTCGGCGGGGTTTTGAGGTCGCTAATCAATGCAAGAGACGGTGGATAACCGTAACCACGTTGAGCGAAAATGGTTAACAAATTGTTAACGCCACCAACATCACGCCTTTTTGCAGCGCAGTGCCTCGTGTAGGAGCTTCGGTGAGATCGTGCAGTCCATCAGATTGGCGCGCCACAGATCGGTGTTATGCAACTTGGCGCCGGTGAGTATGGCCCCGCGCAAGTCGGTTTCGCTGAGATCTGCATCGCTGAAGTCAGCGCCGCTAAGGTTGGCGTCCTTAAGGCTCGCGCGCACCAGATTGACGCCGCCGAGTTGGGCCTTGGAAAGATCAGCGCCGCTGAGGTCGGCGCCGGCCAAATCCGCCAGTCTCAAATCCGTCTTTGGAAGCTTCATTCCAGCAAGGTTGAGACCGCTGAGATCGGCACGCCGTCCCTGCGTCAAGTCCTTGAGCCAGGCATGATGATCGGCAAGTGTTCGCAAAACCAATCGCAACTTGGCTGACTTCGCCCGCTCCGCTTGCTGCTCGAACTTGAGCTTTTCCACAATATTGGTTGCGACCGGCAACTTGGCGCGCGCGTATTTGACCCGCAAGCGACGCTTTGCATCGTCAAGATCACGAGCGATTACCTCGCCCTTAACCATGGGCTTGCGTGGGTCGAGGCGAATTTCATAGAGGAAGTTTTTGCCGCCGCCGGTCGGTGCGACAACGGCAGGGTCGATCGTAGTTTCGGTGGTCGTTTCTAACATTGTCGAATAATCCCTTGGTTAATTAAGCAATTTTCAGATGTCCGGCGCGTTAGAATCTGTGAAGTCGCAACCGGCCCTGTCACTGGCTTCTGTGGTAGACGCGGCAGGAACTGGTGCCCTGGGCCTTGAAGATATAGACGATGCGATTTTCACCCATTGACTGCGTGTCGATCAGGCTGTGATGGCCTCCCACCGCGGCGCCATAGGTTTTGCCGGCGAGGATGGCAACTAACTGATGCTCGCGCCGTTGACGAAAAGTTCCCCTGCGGCAGGCCGAACTGAGCGTCGCGTTGACACTCCATTCCTCGCGCAACTGAACCGGGCGATGGAGAATAACGTTGGAACCCTTGGCCGGATGCTTGGTGCGCACGCTGGGCTGGGAAAACAGGCTTTCCATTCGCTGTCCCGGACGAATGTAGTGGCCGGGGTGAGAGGTGGACATTTCCGCCGCCTTGGCGGCATCCGACAAGGCCGCCAAAACAAGGAGCAAGGCAAAGATTACGCAAGACGTTTTCGCGGATTCGCACTTCGACTTCACTGTGAGTTGGTTCTTTTGATGGCAACTGTTGGCTAGTAAACACCGCGAAAAATAATAGGTCGTTAACGTGCTCGTAAAATTCATGAACGCCCGTAAACCAAGACATTCCCGTTGGAGAGGTATAGGGCCGGTGCAAAGCTTTGGTTTGTGTCTAATTCGGGCTCTCGATCGGGAAAACCCCGGGCATTAAATGAAGGTTTAGATCCAACGCGTATGCCATCTTCAACCGCAGCGGAAGCGGTCGTGTCCCCGAGCGGGCTTAATCAGGCGGAGGTATCGTCCGCTTCCACGACGGCTGGATGTGTGGATTGGCGGATGTGTAGCTTGGCGGAAGTCCGGCCTGGCCGGTGTGTGGCCTGGCCGGTGTATGGCCTGGCCGGTGTATGGCCTGGCCGGTGTATGGCCTGGCCGGTGTATGGCCTGGAAGCCAAACCATGAAGACCGACCTGATAGCGACTGCACTTCACAACGGCCAAACACCTTACCGTGCCGAAACGAAACAACAATTGGGACTACAGGCAACGCGATGAACGAGACTCATAACCGCCGTTTGAGCGACCGCCTCCTGTCGTCATTCGAATTGGCTTGCCATCAGCAAGAGCTCGAAGTTGCGGAACTGCTTCACCGGGCACTTGAACTCGTCATGACGAGCGACCCTGGGCCCGACGGAAACGCACGCCGCGGCAATGCGGATTCGGTCATCGAAGCCTACAGTCGGCTGACCAACCTGCGTCTCAAGCTGAGGGGCTGATAGAAGAAGGCCCCAAGGAACTGGCCTAAACCGAGAGCCCCAAGGCTTCTTCGGCCTTGACGAACGGCAGATCATGAGCCCTGGCAACCGCCTCATAAGTGACCTTCCCCGCGACCACATTGAGCCCCTTACGCAAATTCGCATCATCCGACATGGCCTGACGATGGCCCTTGTCCGCCAGGGCCAGGGAAAACGGGAGGGTGGCGTTGTTGAGCGCAATGGTCGAAGTGCGCGCCACCGCTCCGGGCATATTTGTGACGCAGTAGTGCACCACACCCTCTTCCACATAGGTCGGCTCGGCATGGGTGGTGCCGCGCGAAGTTTCGGCGCAGCCACCCTGATCGATGGCGATGTCAACGAACACAGAACCCGGCCGCATCCGACCCAGCATGTCACGCGTCACAAGTTTGGGCGCCGCTGCCCCCGGTACGAGGACCGCACCGATGACGAGGTCTGCGTCGACGACGTGGCTTTCAATTGAATCGACGGTCGAATAGATGGTGTTGAGTGTCGGCCCAAACTGCATGTCGAGTTCGTAAAGACGCTCCAGCGAACGGTCGATCACCGTCACGTGTGCCTCCATACCCATGGCCATGCGCGCCGCGTTGGTGCCGGACACGCCACCACCAATTATCACCACCCGAGCGGCGGCGACACCTGGAACGCCACCCAGAAGCATCCCCGAACCGCCCTGCTCCTTTTCAAGACAATGCGCCCCGACCTGTACCGACATACGCCCCGCAACTTCGCTCATCGG
>JAJFGM010000371.1 GCA_021776145.1 Kiloniellaceae bacterium
GCGGCGTCCTGGGTAACGCTTGATGATCGTCACCAAGCATCATCCAGGACTGGTCTTCGTCACTCACTACGCCAGTTTGATAGAGATACCCCCATCCGCAATCATCGCGCTGCCGGTTACAAAAGCCGATTGATCAGATAGGAGAAACAACGCCGCCTGCGCGATTTCCTCGGGTGCGGCCATCCGTTTGAGCGGGTGAAGCTCGGCGATGTATTCATGAACGGCGGGATCGTCCCCCGCCATGGCAGTTTTTGTTCCACCGGGTAGCAACGTATTGGCTCGAATACCGTCGGCACCGTGCTCCGAAGAAAGGGATTGGGCCAATCCAATCAGTCCGGATTTTGAAGCTGCGTATGCACCCATACCGGACAGGCCACCATTCGTATGCCCAACGAAGGACGAAGTGAACAAAATCGAACCGCCGCCGCGCTCCTTCATTGCCGGTATTTGGTGCTTCGCCGCGAAAAACGCGCTTGTCAGGTTTACCGCGATGACATCGTGCCAGTTCTTCGCCTGCATGTCGGGGATTGGACTCGTGTCGCCCATGATCCCCGCATTGTTGAATGCGGCATCAAGGCCGCCAAATTCTGATTTCGCCAGCTGCACCAACTCGACGGCATAAGCTTCTTCCTTGATATCACCGGCAACCGAAACCGCACGTCCATTCCTTTGAATGATCTGTGCAACAAGTTGGTCGAGAAGCGCTTCGCGTCTGGCGCCCACAACAACATTTGCGCCTTCCGCCGCGAACAACAGGGCCGCGGCAGCGCCAATACCGCTGCTGGCGCCGGTAATGATGACTGTTTTGTTCTTGAGTTGCATTCTCGTTCCTTCAAGGGTCTCCAATGCGATCTCTGATAAGCACGCGACTGCCTGTCATCTATCCGCTTCTTGTGCGGTCGTGTCCGCGTGCTCGTTGATCGCATAGCGCCTGCCCGTAAACTGGAACATCACCAGGCGCTCACACCATTTGGAACGTCTTCCGGCATCGCGGCACCCATTCGCAGCCGCGCACGCAATCGCCTCAGCCCGCCGGCAGGCCCTTGGTCGTCGAGTATTCCCAGTGCAACTCCTCGTCCGGGTGCAGGCGGTGATAGATTGCATGCGCCGCCATGGCGCACTCGTGGAAGCCCGAGAGGATCAGCTTCAGTTTGTTGGGATAGTCGACGATGTCGCCGACGGCGTAGATGCCGGGGCGATTGGTCTGGCAGGTCGCGGGATCGACCGCGATGTGGTTGTTCTGCAGGTCGAGCTGCCAATCGGCAATCGGGCCGAGGTTCATAGACAGGCCGTAAAAGGCCAGCAGGACATCGGCTTCGAGGCGAAGCCCTTCGCCCTTGAGGGTCGCCACCTGGACCGCCGTGAGCTGGCCGTTCTCGCCCTCCAGACCGGCCAACTGATAGGGCACGACGAGATCGAGCTTGTCGCCTTCGGCAAGACGGTGCAGCCGCTCGACCGATTCCGGGGCGCCGCGGAATTTCGGCCGGCGATGGATGACGGAGACTTTGGCGGCCACGTCGGCCAGGCTGATCGCCCAGTCGAGGGCGGAATCGCCGCCGCCGGCGATGACCACCCGCTTGCCACGGAAATCCTCGCGCCGCTGCACGAGATAGAAGACCGAGTTGCCCTCGTAAGCCTCGATGCCCGGCAGGGGCGGTCGATTGGGGCCGAAGGCGCCGCAGCCGGCGGCAACGATGACCGCACCGGCATCGATTTGCACACCCGCCGAGGTCTCGATCCGCCAGCCCGCGCCGTTCGGCTGCAGCGCCGTCACCTGCTGGCCCAGGTGATAGACCGGCTCGAAGGGCGCGGCCTGTTCGCCGAGGCGCGCGATCAGCTCCTCGGCCTGTATGCGCGGATAGCCGGGGATATCGAAGATGGGCTTTTCCGGGTAGAGCGCCGTGCATTGACCGCCGGCCGCCGGCAGCGCATCGACGACGTGGCAGCGCATTTTCAGCATGCCGCATTCGAAGACAGCGAAGAGGCCGACCGGGCCGGCGCCAACAACCACGACATCGGTTACCTGCTGGGTCATTCCACAAGACCTCGAATTGGGGAGAACGCGGCGGCTACCTTGAACATCGCCGCCGCGGGGCGCAAGTCCCGGCGCAACGCCAAGAGCACGCCGTGCGATGCGGCACCGGTTGCCGCCTTCCGCGCGTGCGAGTAAAAGAACGCATGAGCGGCGCGCCGTTGCCAGACCCCGAAGACCTCTGTTTCGAGCTGCCCAGCGAGGCGGCCACCGCGGCGCTGGCCGGGGCCCTGGCGTGTCGCGCCGAGGCGGGCGATATTCTGGCCTTGCGCGGCGACTTGGGCGCCGGAAAGACCGTCTTTGCGCGCGCCTTCATCAACAGCCTGGCGACTGACGCAACTCGCGACGTCCCGGGCAGCTACGGGCGCGAAGAAGAAGTCCCCAGCCCGACCTTCACTCTTGCACAGGTCTACGAGCGCCTGCCCGCCGCGGTTTGGCATTTTGACCTCTACCGCCTGGAGAAACCGGAGGATGCTTTCGAGCTGGGTATCGAAGAGGCCTTCAGCCAGGGGATCAGCCTGATCGAATGGCCCGAACATCTGGGCCGATTGCTGCCGGCGCGACGGTTGCTGATCGAATTGACCTATGGCAGCAGCGAAAGTGCGCGCCGCGCCAGATTGAACGCCGCGGAGAACTGGCGCGGGCGTCTGAACGGCCTCAATGGATATACACGCGATGACTGAACGCGAACGTCAGATCGCCGGGTTCCTCGCCCAGGCCGGCTGGCAGGACGCCGAGCGCCGTCCCCTGGCGGCCGATGCTTCCTTCCGGCGCTACGAGCGCATTTTCCGCAAGGGCGGTACCGCCGTACTGATGGACGCGCCGCCACCGCAAGAAAACGTCCGCGCCTTTTACGACATTCAGTGCCTGCTGCTCGATCTTGGCCTGTCGGCGCCGCAACCGCTCGGTCTCGACGAGGCCGCCGGCCTGCTGCTGCTCGAGGACTTCGGCGACCGCACCTACACCCGTGCCCTGCTCGAAGGCGCCGACGAAGAGGCACTCTACGGCTTGGCGACGGATCTTTTGATCGCCCTGCACCGGCGCTGGCAGGAACAACCGCGCCTGCCTGTCGAAATCCCGCCCTATGACGACCAGCGCCTGCGCGTCGAACTGGCCCTGCTGCCGGACTGGTACATGCCGGCCGCCACCGGCCGCGACACCGACAGGTCCACACGCGACAGCTATCTGGCGGCCTGGAGCGAGGTCTTGCCGCTGGCACGCGGTGTGCCCGAAAGCCTGGTACTGCGCGACTATCACGTCGACAACCTGATGATCATCGACAACCGCGCCGGCGTCGCCGCCTGCGGCCTGCTCGACTTTCAGGATGCGGTATTGGGGCCCGTCACCTACGACTTGGTTTCACTGCTCGAGGACGCTCGCCGCGACATCGACGCGGAGTTGGCCGAGACGATGACGGCGCGTTATCTCGCGGCCTTTCCCGATCTCGACCCCCAGGCTTTCTCCACGTCTTACGCCGTACTCGGCGCCCAGCGCAGCGCCAAGATCATTGGAATCTTCACGCGCCTCAGCCGGCGCGACGGTAAGGCCGGATACCTTAGGCACATCGACCGCGTCTGGCGGTTGCTTGAAAAAGACCTGAGCCACCCAGCGCTCGCCCCGGTGCAGGCCTGGTTCGCGCGTGAACTCCCGGCCGACCAAAGGTTGACGCCCGATCCCCTAGAGCCCTCAAGCATGACGGTCAAAACGCCATGACGGTAAGCAAAATGCCATGACGGTAAAAGCAACCACCCCCCGGATGCCGCGCCGCGCCATGGTTCTTGCCGCCGGGTTCGGCAAGCGACTACGGCCGATCACCGAAGAAACGCCGAAACCCCTCGTGCCAATCAATGGCCGCTCGATGCTCGATACCATCCTCGACCGGCTCGAAGCCGCCGGGGTCGAAGAGGTGGTGGTCAATCTGCATCATCTCGGTCACAAGATCGAAGAGCATCTGGCGGATCGGCAAAGCCCGCAAATCGTCTTTTCGCCCGAGCCCGATATCCTCGAAACCGGCGGTGGTGTACGTCACGCCCTGCCAACGCTCGGCAAGGAGCCCTTTTTTGCCATCAACGGCGACGTCTGCTGGCTCGATGGCCGGACGCCGGTCCTCCGACGGCTGGCCGCCGCCTGGGATCCCGCGAAGATGGACGCCCTGCTGTTGTTGCACCCCAGCGTCTATGCGCATGGCTACGAAGGCAAGACCGGCGACTACATGATGGATGCCGGCGGCAAGCTGCGCCGTCGCGTCGCACCCGAGATCGCGCCCTTTATCTACGCCGGCATCCTGATCCTGCATCCCAAACTATTTGCCGATACGCCGGATGGCGCCTTTTCGCTCAACTTGATCTTCGATCGCGCCGAAGCCGCCGGACGCCTTTACGGCCTGCGTCACGACGGCCGCTGGTACCATGTCGGAACGCCTGAATCCCTCAAGGATGTCGAGGCCCGGCTCTTCGACTTGACCATTCGGTCCGGCGAGAAATGAGCTCGGCTGGGGGCGCTATTGGGCCTCGCGGTCTGTTCTCGATCCCAGCCACCCTGTCCTTCGCCGACGCCCTGGCCGGCGGCGCCCTGGCGGCCTGGGGAGACTCACCCCTAGGTCTTTCCCGCGTCACCGTCCTGCTACCCAACCGGCGCGCCTGCCGCACCCTGCAAGAGGCTTTCCTGCGCGCCGGAGCCGGACGCGCGCTCATTCTGCCGCGGCTGATCCCGCTTGGCGACATCGATGACGACGAACTGTCGCTCGGCGATACGGCGGGAGGAGGCGCGGCAGGGGCCGACGACGGCTGCGGTTTGGGCGCCGCCAGCGAAATCGCCCCGGCCATGCCGGCGCTGCGCCGGCAGTTGCTGCTGGCGCGGCTGATCCTGCGCTGGGGCGAAAGCGAGGCTCGGCAAGGCGATGGCCATCCACCGAGCGAGGACCAAGCCCTGCGTCTCGCCAACGAACTGGGTCGGCTGCTCGATCAGGTCGAGACCGAGGGCCTGGATTTCGCGCGCCTCGCCGACCTGGTGCCCGCGCAATACGCCGAACACTGGCAAAAGACACTGCGCTTTCTGGAAATCGTCACCCGCGCCTGGCCGGAGATCGAGGCCGAGGAAGACACAATCGGTCCCGCCGAGCGCCGTCATCGCCTAACCCTGGCGCAGGTCGAGGCGTGGCGAAAGGTGCCGCCGCGGGATCCGATCCTGGTGGCCGGTTCGACCGGCTCGATCCCGGCCACCGCCGAACTGATTCGCGTCGTCATGGATCTTCCACAAGGCTTGGTGGTGCTGCCCGGACTGGACCGCGAGACGCCGGACGAGATCTGGAGCGAGATCCAGGGCGATCCGACGCACCCGCAATTCGGCCTGGCCCGCCT
>JAJFGM010000372.1 GCA_021776145.1 Kiloniellaceae bacterium
CCACGGCGATCGGTGACCAGCACGACCTCGATGCCACGTTCCAGAAGCTCGCGGGCCAGGGCCTGGGCCGGGAAGGTATGGCCGCCGGTGCCGCCAGCGGCAAGAATGACCTTGCGTGGCGCGCTCACGACTCGCCCCACAGTCCGACGCGTCGCCGGGTCAAAGCCAAAAGCATGCCCATGCCGGCGCCCAACGCCATTAGGGACGAGCCGCCATAACTGATAAAGGGCAGCGTCATACCCTTGGTCGGCATCAAGTGCAGGCTTGAGGCCATGTTGATCAGGGCCTGCAGTCCAAATTGCACCAACAGTCCACTGACGGCGAGCAGGATGAAGAGGTCGTTTTCTTGCAGCAACCGGGCCAGACCGCGCAGCACGATGAAAGCAAAGAGCCCGACGATCATCAGGCAGGCGATCAAGCCAAGTTCTTCGCCCGCCACGGCGAAAATGAAATCGGAATGCGCGTCAGGCAGATGAATCTTGACGGTACCCTCGCCGGGGCCACGGCCCAACAACCCGCCATTGGTGAAAGCTTCGATCGAACGCTCAATTTGATAGCTGTCTCGCGACGCGGGATCGAGGAAGCCGTTGATGCGCTGGGCGACGTGCGGGAACAAGAAGTAGGCCGCGGTCATCGCCACGAGAGCCGCGACGGCCATCAAGCCGACCCACAGCAAGGACAGCCCAGCGAGGAAGAATTGTGCCGCCCAGACCGCCGAGAGAAGGAAAGCCTGGCCAATATCGGGCTGCATCAACAGCAAGGTGACGACGATCAACCACAGCGCCGCGGCGATGCTGGTGCCGGGAATGCCGGCACCGCTTCTTTCGGCGGCGAACATCCAGGCGGCGGTGACGGCAAAACAGGGCTTGACGAACTCCGAGGGCTGCAGTGACAGACCTAGGAGACTCAACCAGCGCGTCGCACCCTTGGTTTCGCCACCAACCAGAAGGGTCAGCAGCAAAAGCACGATGCCGACCAGAAGGCCGATCACCGCAAGACGGCGGATGCTGCGAGGCGTCAGTAGAGACAGACCGATGACCGCCATGGCGGCAAACGGCATGTAGAGCAATTGTCGGCCCGCGAGTTGAAACTCGCCCAAGCCGATGCGTCCGGCCGCCGCCGGCGAGGCCGCCAACATGAGGACCGCGCCAAATCCCATGAGCGCGATAATGGCGACCAGCGTCCAGCGGTCGACGGTCCACCACCATTGGCCGACAATGCTGGTATCGGTGCGCGCCAAGCTGATCATGCCGGATCCTCCCCGGCGTCGAGTGTCCAATCACTCGGGTCAAGCTCGACACGTTCGCCCGGCAGCGCCTCGACAAGGGCGCGGAAGTCTTCGCCGCGAGCCTCGAAGTCGACGTAGTGATCGAAGGAAGCGCAGGCCGGCGACAGTAGAACAACGGCGCCGCGGCGGCCGTCGGCACGCGCCTGCGCCGTCGCCGCGGCGACCGCCTTGTCGAGTGTGCCACAGCGCTGGCAAACCACCTTGCCATCCAGCGCCGCCGCCAACGCGGCTTCGGCCTCGCCGATCAGATAGGCCTGCTCGACGCGCGCCAGATTGTCCAATAGCGGTACAAAATCAGCGCCCTGTTTACCGCGGCCACCGGCAATCCAGTAAATCGCCGGATAACAAGTCAGGGCCTTGGCCGCGGCATCGTCATTGGTCGCCTTGGAGTCGTTGACAAAAGCGACGCCATCGATGACCGCAATCAGTTCCTGGCGATGCGCCAGGCCGGCGAAAGAGCGAATACAGGCGGCGGTCACGGCGGGATCGACACCGATCGAGCGGCAGGCGGCATAGGCGGCGGCGGCGTTCTGCCAGTTGTGGGCACCCGGCAGGGTCGCGATATTTCGCAGGTCCAGGGCCTGAACCTTGCCGCCCTGGGTGTCGTCGTAGAGCACCCCG
This sequence comes from Kiloniellaceae bacterium, assembly GCA_021776145.1. Lineage (GTDB taxonomy): Bacteria > Pseudomonadota > Alphaproteobacteria > Kiloniellales > Kiloniellaceae > JAJFGM01. The sequence goes on from JAJFGM010000372.1 coordinate 1,910, forward strand.
TCAACGACATAGACACCACCGGCAACTTCACGCTGGCCGGAAATCGCCACCACATTCTGCTCGTCGTCGGCTATCAGCTGGCGATGAATTTCCCGGCAATGATCGTCGTCGACGCCGATGACGGCGCTGCGCGGTTTCGTCTGACGATGGAATATCTGACGTTTGGCGGCGATGTAACCTTCCCAACCGCCGTGACGCTCCAGATGATCGGCGCTGAGGTTCAGCAACACAGCGACATCGAAGGTGATGGAGACCGTAATCTCGAGCTGGTAGGACGACATCTCGATCACGTAGATGCCCGAGGAGTCGAGACTTTCGAGCGCCAGCGCCGGCATGCCGAGGTTGCCGCCTACGGCGACCGAACGACCGGAAAACTCCAGGATATGACCGATCAGAGCGGTTGCCGTCGATTTGCCGTTGGTGCCGGTGATGCCGATGTAGCTGGTATCTCGCTGCGAACGGGCGAGAAGCTCGATATCGCCGATGATCTCGCAGCCGTGCTGCCGCGCCAGGGCCGCCACCGGGTGCGGTGCCGGATGCGTGTGCGGGATGCCGGGCGAGATGACCAGCGACGTCAGCTGCTGCCAATCACAGGTCGTCAGGTCGATAGGGCGAACGCCTTCGGCTTCGGCCTCGCGGCGGCGATCCGGATTGTCGTCCCAGGCCCAAACCTCGGCGCCGCTGGCCTGCAGGGCCCGCGCCGCGGTCAGGCCGGAACGGCCGAGGCCGAGAACGGCGACCGGCAGGCCGGAAAAGAAACCGAGATCAATCAGTTCAGGCACCTGCTACCTCAACTTCAAGGTCGCCAGACCGGCCAGGGCCAGTATCGAGGCGATGATCCAGAAACGAATGACGATGGTCGGCTCGGCCCATCCCTTTTGCTCGAAGTGATGGTGTAGGGGCGCCATGCGGAAGACGCGTTTGCCGGTGAGCTTGAAGGACGCGACCTGGACGATCACCGAAATGGTCTCGAGCACGAAAAGCCCACCGATGATGGCGAGTACCAGTTCGTGTTTCGTGACGACGGCGATCGAACCCAATGCGCCGCCGCAACTGAGCGAACCGGTATCGCCCATGAAGACCATTGCCGGCGGCGCGTTGTACCAGAGGAAACCTAGGCTGGCGCCGACCAGCGCGCCGCAGAAGACCGCCAACTCGCCGGTACCGGGCACGTAGTGAAGCTGCAGGTATTCGGCAAAGAAGCTGTTACCCACCAGATAGGCGATGAAGGCGAAGCAACCGGCGGCGATCATCACCGGAACGATGGCCAGGCCGTCCAGCCCATCCGTAAGGTTGACCGAGTTCGAGGCGCCGACCATGACGAAGATCGAGAAGGGCACATAGAACCAGGCCAGATTGATGAGGAAATCCTTGAGGAAAGGCACGGCGAGATGCGTCGCCAGCTCATCCGGCGCGACGGAAGAAATCCATACCGCGGCGGACCCGGCGATGGCGACCTGCAGCACCAGTTTGAGACGTCCGGACAGACCATTGGGGCTGCGTTTGGTCAGCTTCAGATAGTCGTCCGCGAAACCGACGGCGCCGAAGCCGGTGGTCACGATCAGCACGGCCCAAACGTAGCGGTTGCTCAAATCCGCCCACAGCAGCGTCGAGATGGTGATGGCCAGAAGGATCAGGAAGCCGCCCATGGTCGGCGTGCCCTTCTTGGTCAAGCGGTGCGACTGCGGTCCGTCGTCGCGAATCGGTTGGCCTTCCCCCTGCTTGGAACGTAGCCAGGAGATGACCTGCGGCCCGAAGATGAAACAAATGCTCAACGAGGTCAGCACGGCGCCGCCGCTGCGGAACGTGAGGTAGCGGAAAAGGTTGAACACCAGATACTGATCACTAAGGGGTCCGAGGAAATTAAACAGCATGCCGCGGCCTCATTCCCCGTTCGCCGCGCGCGGCGCGCAGTGCAGGGCCAAAAGGGCATCGATCACCACCCGCATGCGGCTGCCCAGGGAGCCTTTGACGAGTACCGTGTCACCAGGCCGCACCTCGCTTGCGACAATCTTGGCCAAGGCGGCGGAATCGGCCGCGTGCCGGCCGCGTAGGGGTTTCGCCAAGACGGCGTTGAGATGCTGCATGTTGGGGCCGCAGGTGAGGGCCAGATCGGCGCAGGCGGGCAGCAGGTCGGCCAGCCGCACGTGCAGTTCCCGGGCACGCTCGCCAAGTTCCAGCATGTCGCCAAGCACGACTATGCGGCGACCCTCGACTTCGGCGCCGCGCAACACCTCGAGGGCCGCGCGCATCGACGCGGGACTGGCGTTGTAGCTGTCGTCGATAAGCGTGAAGTCGCCGCCATCGAGTTCGATACAATGCGTCGCACCGCGCCCCTTTATTGGCTCGAGACGCGCGAGTTCGCCGGCGGCCGCCTCAAGATCGGCACCGATCGCCGCCGTCGCCGCCAGAACAGCCAAGGAGTTGGTGACCCAATGGGTCCCGGGCAGGCTGACGCGATAGTCGAACTGCTTGCCGTCGAAGGCGGCGGTGACCTCACTGTCGCGAGGCCCGATCTTCGCGTCGACGAGACGCAGATCGGCATCAGGATGGCGGCCAAAGGCGATGAGCCGCTTGACACCGGCCTGTTCCGCCTTGTCGCGAAGGTGATGGAACAATGGGTGGTCGCGGTCGAGCACTGCACAGCCGTCGCTGCCGGTGGCTTCGAAGATCTCGGCCTTGGCGTCGGCGATCGCCGAGATCGAGTCGAAATTGCCGATGTGCGTCGCCTCGACGTTGGTGATGACCGCAACGTCCGGCCGCACGATGCGCGCCAGTTCGCGAATCTCTCCGGGGTTGTTCATACCCAGCTCAAACACGCCGTAACGCACGTCCACCGGCATGCGCGCCAGGCTAAGCGGGACGCCCCAGTGGTTATTGAGACTGCCCAGGTTGGCCGAAGTCGGAGCCTGGGCCGACAGACAGCTGCGCAGTGCTTCTTTGGTGCCGGTCTTGCCGACGCTGCCGGTGACCGCGATGAAGCTGGCGCCGCTGCGGCTGCGCGCCGCCGCGCCGAGCCGCCAAAGCGCCCCCAGCGTGTCGTCGACGAGCAGCAGCGGCGCGTTTTCCGGCAAATGCTCGTCGCGGCGCTGTACGACGGCGGCGGCGGCACCCCTTTCCAGAGCGTCGCCGACATAGGCGTGACCGTCGAAGTTCGGTCCCTGCAAGGCGATGAAAAGATCGCCGCGTTGCAGGCTGCGGCTGTCAATCGAAACGCCGGTGACATCGTGCCAGGCGCCGCTGGCGCGGCCACCGCTGGCCTGGATCGCCTCGTCAATTGTCCACAGAGTCCTACCGCTCATGGCCGCCCCTCCTCGTCACTCAAGCGACCCGCTGTGGCCCGGGCGACATCGCGGTCGTCGAACGGCAAGACTTGTCCCCCGACAATTTGGCCTGCCTCGTGGCCCTTGCCGGCGATGACCAGAACGTCGCCCGGGCACAAAGCAGTCATCGCCTGAACGATGGCCGCCCTGCGGTCTCCGATTTCTTTTGCGTGCGGCGCAGCAGCGAGAACTTCACCACGGATTGCGGCCGGATCCTCGCCGCGCGGATTGTCGTCGGTGATGATCGCCTCGTCGGCAAGGCGCGCCGCGATTTCACCCATCAGCGGCCGCTTGCCGCGGTCGCGGTCGCCACCACAGCCGACGACCACCCAAAGTCGACCAGTCGTGTGCGGGCGCAGGGCCGACAGAACCGTTTGCAGAGCATCCGGTGTATGCGCGTAGTCGACATAGACCGAACCCCCACATGGCGTGCGGGCGACCTGTTCGACGCGCCCCGGTACGCCTTGCAGATCCGGCAAACAGGCCATCACGGCGCGCGGTTCGCTGCCCGAAGCGACTGCCAATCCTGCGGCGGCGAGAACATTGCTGGCCTGGAAATCGCCGGCCAGGGCCAAATGCAGCTCGTAGCGCTCGCCGAAGGCCTCGATCTCCAGACGCTGGCCATCGCCGACCGGCTGGCGCGACAGCAGGCGCAGATCGGCTTGCAGGTCCGGCGCGGTGGCGTAGGTCAGAATGCGCAGCCCGCG
>JAJFGM010000373.1 GCA_021776145.1 Kiloniellaceae bacterium
CTGTAATCTCTGGTCGCGGCCGGGGGGCAGGTCCAGGGGCTGCCGGGTCAGGTCGAACGGCGGCTCTTCGTCGCGCGTCGGCTGCTCCGGCTCGATCAGTGCTTCCGCCGCCAGCAGGTCGGTCACCCGCGGCATATGCCCGTCGACCGCCGTCTCCGCCTCCGTGGCGCTCGGCCTTTCGCGCTGCTGCTGCAGATCGAAGTCGAGCAAACGGTGGGTGTAGTCATAGGTCGGGCCGAGGATCTGCCCGCCGGGCAGGTCCTTGAAGGCTGCCGATATGCGCCGCAGCACCGCCATCTTGCCGGTGTCGATCGCTTCGGTTACGCCGAGCCGCGGCAGCGTCGTACGGTAGGCCCGCAGCAGGAAAATCGCCTCTACGAGATCGCCCTGTGCCTGCTTGATCGCCAGGGCCGCCAAGTCGGGGTCGTAAAGCGACCCCTCGGTCATCACCCGGTCAACCGCGTAGGAGAGCTGCTCCCTGATCTGCGCGACTGAGATTTCCGCCACGCCGGTTTCGCCGCGGCGCTGCTCGGCCAGCATGGCGTGGGCATTGTCGATGGCGCGCTCGCCGCCCTTGACTGCAACATACATGATCAATCGTTCTCCAGCTTGGTGCTGCGCGGCAGGGCGGCCAGCTTGTCGCTGCAGCAGAAGAAGACATCGACGCCCAGCGGAAAGGCCGCGTGGTTTGCCTGCAACTCACGCCAGAAGCGTGGCGGCGGGCCGATAATGTCGAGCCTGCGCTCGGTCTTGAGTCCCGGGCCGGTCAGACGCCGGGTGCCCGGGGCGCTGAGGGTTTCGACCTCGACAAGGATTGTCGTCGACCGGTCGGGATATTGATCGCTGCCCAGGTTGAAGACACCGAGGTCGGGAGCGGCTTGCGGGTCGCCGATCAGGGCGAAGACCGCATCTGTCGGCCGGTCGGTTAGCGGGCAACCGCAGTGGAAGCGCAAGTAGCTGCGTAATTCCTCGCCCGATAGCGCCGCGTCCAGCCATACGGGGGTTTCGTGGTCGGCCAAGGTTAGAATAAGTGCTGCCATGACCGGCGACAGGGGGGGCGGACTGGCCGGCGGCTCGGTCACGGTGACGATACGCCCGGGATGTGCCAACGCCGCCAAGGCGGCGCGAAACACGGCCTGCGACCCGCCGACCGGGTCGACCAGACCGGCCGCTGACACGCCGCCAAGTGCCGTCATTTCGGATCCTCGCCGCGGGTCATGGTGAAGAACTGCACTTTGGTCGCATTCGCTTTGCGGCTGGCTGCCTGTTGCCGCGCGCGCTGTTCCCGGCGTAACGGCCAAACGACCGACGTCATCAACTCGTGATGCCGATCCGGTTGCTGCAGCAAGGCGTCGAAAAGTGCGGCGAGTTCGGCGTGGCGGCGATCGCGCCCGGCGACATAGGCGACGCCGTGGATATCGCCCATACGGATCGTGCAGCGGGTCAGGGTCATCTCACCTAGGTTGAACCGGTCCCCGCTGCCACCGGCGCGGGCGCGCACCATGGCAAGGCCGGATTCAGGGCCACGCAAGATCACATAGGGCGGGACCGGGCCGGCCTTCGCTATGTGCGTGGTCAACTCGTCCGTGTCAGTTTTCGCCAGAACCGCAAGCCAGTCGCGGCGCCGTCGTTCCGAATCCTGCTCTGCCAACATGCTGCCCCCGTCTGTCGTTGGCGTGAACCTACGCGTGCGGACATGTCAATTTGATGAAAGGAAGGCCGCTGAAACTGCGGCTGCTGGTCATTCATATCGTTGTTATGCGACCGACACCGGCCCGTCACGTCGGCCCGTCATACTGGCCTCATCATCACAAGGGGGGCGAACAGTGTTGGAACTCAACGATTTGACCAAGCGCTTCGGGCCGACAACGGCGGTCGACTCCTTGTCCCTCGTTCTCAATGACGGTGAGATGGTTGGCGTTATCGGCCGCTCCGGTGCCGGAAAATCGACGCTGTTGCGGCTGATCAATCGGTTGGTCGAGCCGACCGCGGGCCGGATCTTGCACGACGGTAAAGACGTGACGCGACTGTCCGGGCGGGAGCTTCGGATGTGGCGCGCCCGCTGCGGCATGATCTTTCAGCAGTTCAACCTTGTCGATCGTCTTGACGTTCTCACCAACGTCCTGATCGGGCGCATCGCCCATCACGGCTTTTTCACCTCAATGCCGAAATGGTTCACCGCCGCCGAGCGCACCGCGGCGATCCATGCCCTTGACCGCTTGGACATGGTGCCCCAGGCGCTGCAGCGCGCCGGCACTCTCTCGGGCGGTCAGCAGCAGCGTGTGGCGATCGCCAAAGCGTTGTTGCAGGAGCCGCAGATCATGCTGGCCGACGAGCCGATCGCCTCTCTGGATCCGGCCAACGCGACCCGGGTGATGGAAGCCTTGCGCCGCATTAACCAGGAAGACGGGATCACCGTCGCGGTGAACCTGCATAGCCTCGAGATGGCGCGCCGTTATTGCGACCGCATCGTTGCGATGCGCGCCGGCCTTGTCGTCTTCGATGG
>JAJFGM010000374.1 GCA_021776145.1 Kiloniellaceae bacterium
GTGCTCCAAAGGAACGAAGCTTGTAGAGGTCTTTTAATAAGCGGTTGGGCTCAATTGTGATGCCTGTCATGGCGAGTTATTCCATTCGGTTCAGGTATGCGTCGACCAGCCAAGGCCTCGCTCAAGCCGATTGGCCGCGGCTAGGATGGACAGGATCAGAACCAGATAAAGGATACCGACGATTGCCCACACTTCGAAAACCTTGAAGGTTTGGGCTATAACGACCTGCCCGGAAAAGGTCAACTCGGCGACCGAAACAGCCGAGAGGAAGGCGGATTCCTTCGCTACGGTGCCAATCAGGTTGACACTCGCGGGAAGGGCGAAGGGCAGAAGTTGCGGGTAGATCACCAAGCGGAAACGACGCAACGATCTGAGCCCGAGGGCACTTGCGGCGTCCCACTGTCCGTCCGGTATCGACTTAAGCGCACCGCGAATGATCTCGGCCATGTAGGCCGCGGTGTAGATCGCCACCACGGCGCCTCCAACCAGCATCGGATCAATGCGAATACGCAGAACCCCGAACGCTGCAAACAACAGCATGGCTTGGATCAGGAAGGGGGTGTTGCGAATCAGTTCGACGAAGCCGCGCGCCGGCCAGCGCAACAGCCAGCGACGGGAGATCAGCAGGAATGCCATGGCGATGCCAGCCAGCGCGCCAGCAAGAAAACCGCCTGAAACCAGCATGATCGTGCCCCAAAGCCCGGCAAGAATTTCGTCACCGTATTGGTTGACGAGCTCGATCATACGCCTCGCGCCTCCGGTTCGAGATAGGTCTCCAACCGCCGTGACAGCAGCGCCAACGACCCGAGCAGCAAAAAATAGATAAACGCGGCGGCAATCAGCGGCGCCAGTGGGTCGAACGTCTGCATTGCCACCTGTTGCGAGCGGCGCGTCAGATCGACGATCGTGATCAGGGACAGGGCGGGCGAAGCCTTGATAAGGAAACCGACCTCACCCGCCAAGGCCGGCAAGGCGATAGGCAGAAACTGTGGAACGAGGACAAGCCGCCAAGTCTGAAAGCGACGTAACCCCAACGCTTCCGCGGCTTCTGCTTGACCACTGGAGACCCGCGCTATGGCGCCACGCAAAACCTCCGAAATGAACGCCGCGCCATTCAGCGCCAACACCAAGACACCGACCCAGAATGCAGAGGCGCGACCCAGGCCCAATAGGGCGGGCAGACCGAAATAGAACAGGAAAACAAGAATCACGATCGGCAAACCGCGCATCAGCGTGATGTAACCGATAGCGGGCCGGTAGAGCCACCAGCGAGGCGACCGCCGCGCCGCCAACAGTGGGATCGACAGAACAAAAGCGCCGACAGTCGCCAAGGCACAAATTGTCAAGGTAACGAGGAGACCGTCCAGCAATTGCGGGACGATCTCCGCGATTTCAATCAGAATGTCCATTGCTGGCAGCAGGCTTGATCGCTATTGCGACTGGATTGCGCCCTCCGGAAGATAACCATTTGCTGGACTGTCCGAACGGATGCCAATCCATTTTTCCTGTAGCTCATAGAGTTTACCACTGTCGGCCAGCCGTGTGATCGTCGCGTTCACACGACTCAACAGCTCCTTGGCCTCTGGACGAACCACCCAGGAAAGATAGACGGGATCGCCATATTTCGTGGCGACCTTGAAGGTATCGGGTGATGCCGCCATGAATTCGCCGGCAGATACCGAGCCGATAACGATGGCGTCGACTTGCCCCGAACGTAGGGCAAATGCGGTGTCGGGGAATGTCTGGTATAGCCGCAGGTCGCTAAAGCCAGCGCCGCCCGCGGCCTTCAATTCGTCGTCAATCTGGCGCGCCACAGCTTCCGTCGAACTGCCGAGTTGCGAGCCGACAAGAAGACCGTTGAGATCCGCGGTCGATTCGACCTTATCGTCGTCGGCGGGAACCACGATCACATTCGATATCGCGCCGAACGGCCGCGAGAAGGCATAGGTCTTGACTCGCTCCGGGTTGATGGCAACGGAGGTCGCGACCATGTCGTACTGGCCGGCAGCCAATCCCGCCAGAATCCCCTGGAACGGCAGATCCAGTTGTTCGACATCAACACCGAGGTCCTTCACGACTTCAGTCAGCAGATCTGAACCAAAACCCACAATCTTGCCGTCCTCGACATATTCGAATGGCTTGAAGGCGGCCTCGGTAGCGACGGTGATTTTGCCGCCTGATTTGATCCGCTCCATTGTCTCATCGGCTACGGCGGCGTTCGCGCCGAGCAGCACAAAAACCATGAGCGCCAGAAAATTTCGTAGCATCGGGTATGCCTCCCTGTGGTTGCTCCGATCACCGGATCGGGATTCCTTGGTCGGAATTCCCGCCAAGTTTAGAAAACAGGCCCTAGCAAGAGAACGGAAATTGTGGTCACTTCACTTGCAGAGATTGGCAAGTGAGTTGGTCAAATGGGCGTCTTCGCGGTTTCAAAGTACGACATAAAGCATTTGCGGGTTTTCGCCGCCGTGGTCGAGCATGAGGGCGTTACCGCCGCTGCGCACGGAAGCGGCGTCAGTCTTTCCACTATCAGCCGCGATCTGTCGGCGTTGGAGGAGCGGCTTGGAATTCAACTTTGCCGGCGCGGTCGCGGCGGCTTTGCGCTTACCCCGCAAGGCGAAACGGTTTACCGCGCCACCGTCGAGCTTTTGTCTCGCCTGCATGCCTTCGAAATGGAGATCCAGGCCACGCAGGAAACCGTTGGCGGTGGCTTTAATTTCGGCGTGATTGACAATGTGATCACCAACCATGGTACCGGCGTCATCGCGGCCCTGTCGAAGATGCACCGGGACTATCCCGAAATGCTGATCAATGTCAGCGTGCACGAAGATTCATCCATCGACGTCCTGGTCCGTGAAAGGCGGATTGACATTGGTATGACCGGCCAACCGGCTTGGTTGCCGCCACTCCGCTATGTCCCTGCCTTTGTTGAAGAAGACCGCCTCTACGTGAGCAAAGACTCGCCGCACTTCAAGAAGATCATGGATGTCTTCTCTGCTGGCCCGGCGCAAGCAACGGACCCCGTACCCTATATTGCGCGGAAATTTCGCACCGATGTGTTTCAGGAATTCGAGCGGCGTTATCCTCTGCAAGTCGCGGGCAGGGGAGGCACATTGGAATCGATCCTGGCGGCGGTGCTCGCCGGCGTCGGATGCGCTCTTATGCCAACGCATTTTGTGCGTTCGGCGCGCCGCGAGGGGCTTGTGGAGATCCCGTTTTCCGGTCCTCCCATTTACGTTCAGTTTCATTTGGCTTGCCGCCGAGATGCGGCCGCTCAACCGGCTGTCCGCGCCTTTATCAGGCAGTTCGAACAAAAAAGGGTGAAGGACGATTCTTTCAACATCCTGCAAGCATGATTGCATGCTTTGTGGTTCCGCGGCGGTGTCTGTGCGGTAGGTTCACGGCAGTAAGATATTGACCCGAGGGCCATTTCCGATGCTAGAGCAGAGCAAAGACGTCACCGACAATATCAAGCGGGATTCTATCCATGTGGAATCCGAATGGGCTGAATTGAAAGAATGCGTATACGGGTCTCCCGATGCCTGGGTGCTGCCCGTCTTCCACAGTGACGTGAAACTTCGTGCCCAGGGCGAATTCGGTGAATTCTGGAAGAAACACCAGGGCAAGGACGTCAAAGAAGTCGACCCTGACCTGTTTGCCGAGTTCAGTGGTCAGATTCAAGGCGCGATCGACCTATTGGAAGATCTTGGGGTGCGTGTGCAGGTTGCCGGCCCCATCAGCCCTGA
>JAJFGM010000375.1 GCA_021776145.1 Kiloniellaceae bacterium
TGATAATGCGCCAGCCCTCGGCGCTGAACCGCTTGACCGTGGCGTGCCCTATGCCACGACTGGCGCCGGTCAGGATTACATTCTTTCGCTCGGCGTTCATGCCGCGATGATAGCTATTCGCGGCGCCGTGAAAAGCATCAATGAAAAGGCCGCGCGCTGGCGGCAGAAAGCGTCGGCAGATGAATGCGGCTTGCCGGGCCGACACGTTTTAGCATTAGCGGACCGAGGCCACCTAGCCTCAGCGGACCGAAACCACCTTGAACGTGCGCAGGGTACCGTCATGTTCGCGGACCGAGACGTACTCGCCTACCTTGAAGACACGACTTTCGAACTTGAAACCGGGTTCGTCATCGAGGTCGGCCTCGGTTTCGTCGTAGTGAAAAGTCCAGGTTCCACCCTGGGTATGGCGCAGGTGACCGATTTCATCGTCTTCCCCGACCCAGAATCGCCGCACCTTGCAATTCTTGCGATGCTTGCGCCAACCCTCGGCATCGATGTGACCGTCTTCGGTCAAGGGCGCGTGCAGTTCGTAACCCCGACTATCGCTGCCCAGCGGAAAGTCGTGATCGCGGGCCAGCTCCAGGCGGACAACTCTGATCGTCATTGGATCTACCTCAAGGTTCAACCGATCGTGTCACATCGAATCTTAGCCGGTCACGGCACTGGCCGATGGACGCGGACAAAATGGCGCAAGACCAAACGCAGATCCAAGGCGTGTTTCAAATTGCCGCGCCTCTCCGCGTCCATGATGTCGTCCAGTATAATCTTCTTGAGGCGTGGAATTCCATCCTCGCACTCGATCAGATAATGCCCGAACTCAGCCGCCGCCACTTCGGGAATGTGTTCGTGCTCCGCGATGGCTTCGACCTCCTCTTCGGACAGGCCGCAAAAAGCGATGATATCATCATAAGTCAGCACGGCTCTTAACTCCAATTTGGTGGAATTGACTTCACGTGGTTTGGCCTGAGACCCCTGAAGCTGAAGTTCCTTCGTCGAGTCCTAGGGCCGGTGGACAATTAGGCTATGGCCTCGGCGGGAGCGGATTTCCGCCAGGGCAGGGAGCGCGTGGCCACTTGAGGTGGGTCCCCCACAAGCCGCGCGACGCGGCCTTGGCGAAAATACGCCCCGCCCCTAAGGGGTTCGGGACAATTGGACTCAAACCGAGGCCACAGCCTAATTGTCCACAGGCCCTAGTGCGTCATCAACACGGGCAAGCGAGCGCCCGCCAGGACGCCGCGGGTGGCACCGCCGAGAACAACCTCGCGAATGCGGCTGTGCCCGTAGGCTCCCATGACCAGCATATCGGTCTTGGCGGACTCGACCTGCTCCAACAGATCGAGACCGATGCCACCGTCGCTCAGGCTGAATGCCCAGGTCTTGGCATCAATTTTGTGGGCCTTGAGATAACCGACGAGCTCGGAGGGAGCGGGAAAGTCCTCGTCCACGCGTCCGGTCATGACGACGACTTGCTCGGCTTTGTGCAGCAGGGGCAAGGCCGCCACGATCGCGCGTGACGCCTGCAGCGAGCCATCCCAAGCTACGGCGATAGATTTCCCGAACGCATCCATGTGGCCGGCCGGCACCAGAAGTACGGGACGGCCACTGTCGAACAACGCGGCATCGTGGCTGGCGGTCAATGCTCCGTCTTCGTCGCTGCCCGGTGCCGGCAACACGATGATATCGGAAAGACGCCCAAGACGCTGTATCTCGTCGGCCTCGAAACCGATGTGGTGATCGAAACAGACGGAGAAGGTCGCGGCCGCGGGTGCCGCCGCCGGATCGAAACTGGCTACCCCGGCATCAACGCAGCGTGTGTGGTATTGGCGGCGGGCCTCGGCCAAGCGTTCGCTGCCGCGAACCTCAAGGCTCTTCATCATCTGTTCGACGATAATTCCCGACATGCCCTCACCGAGGACCGGTACCGCAGTGGCGGGATCCTGTTCGGTGTGAAGGAGGTGCACCAAGGCGTCGAATTGGCGCCCCAGGTGCAGGGCGGCCATCAGGACCGACTCGCATTCCGGCGTGCCATCCAGCACCGCCAGTACCTTGGCAATTGTCATGTTCAATCCTTCCGTCGGTCACGAACTTTAAAAATCAACGGCCTGGGCCCCAAGACGCGACTTGATACCTGCCGGTCCAGAATGCCGGAAAGCCGGACGATCACTGACCGCCGCTACCATCGGCCCGTCACAAAAAGTAACAGGAGCCAGCATAGGCACACCCTGGTCGATACGGCCATGACCTAAGTCAAAGCGACTTGTCGCTGATCGGCAGGATTGCTTGGCGATCAATTCCCTGGCGAAGATCCCGACACATGGTGTTTTTCACGCTAGCCAGGATACCGGCGGCGACCCGTCAGCAGGAACTTATGCTCTCATCGTGCTGGTGGTTCGGTCTCGGTGACCACGGCGGTACCGTTAGACCCCAGATAAGTATCTTCGTGAATAATGACTTCCGAATTGGGGAAAGCCTGGCACAGTTGCAACTCGATCCTGTCGGCGACCTCGTGCGCTTCGAAAAGGCTCATTTTTCCGTCCATCTCGACATGGCACTGGATGAAGGTCTGTGGTCCCGACGCGCGGGTGCGCAGATCGTGCATTCCCAAGACTTCGCGATTTTTCATCACCACATCGACGATGCGCTTGCGCTCGTCCTCGGGCAATTCCCGGTCCATCAACATGCTCAGGGCGCGGCGCGCTATCTGCCCGGCGTTGTAAAGAATGTAACCGGCGATCACGATGCCGAAGATCGGATCCGCGTAGATCCATCCGAGGTAGGTCACCAGAAGCAGCGCGACGATGACCGCAAAATTGACCAATATGTCGCCCAGGTAATGCAGTGAGTCCGCCTCGATGGCAAGTGACTGCGTATGACGCGAGACATAACGCTGGAAGAGCACAAGAACAGCTGTCGCGGCGATGGAAAAGAGCATGACCGAGAGCCCGATCTCGCTGTTTTTCAGAGCCGGCGGAGACAGCAGATGCGCCGATGCTTCAATCAGCAGGAAGACCGCCGAGCCGCAAATAAAGGCCGACTGGCCCATCGCCGCCAAGGGCTCCGCCTTGCCGAAGCCGAAGCGGTGCTCGCGATCCGGCGGCAGAAGAGCACGCCGAACGGCAAAGAGATTGACCAGCGAAGCGGCGACATCGAGCAGCGAATCGATCAGCGTCGCCATCAAGCTAAGCGAACCCGTGAGCTGCCAGGCGACGAGCTTGACGATAACGAGCAGTGACGCCGTCCCCACCGACGCATAGGTCGCCAAACGCATGAGCCGCGCGCCATCTGGGACCTGTCGGTTCTCTGTCTGGCTCACGGCCGGTCCTATTCCTTTGTCCTCACGGATAGAGATGCTGGGTGCTCCACCCCTCGCCGCTGCGCGTATAAACCAGGCGGTCGTGCAGGCGAAAGGCTCCGTCCTGCCAGAACTCGATGAGTTCGGGAGCGACCCTGAAGCCCGACCAGTGCGGCGGGCGCGGCACGGTGGTTATGGCATACTTGGCGGCAAAGAGCGCGACCCGCTTCTCCAACTCGAAGCGACCTTCCAGCGGTCGCGACTGCTGGCTGGCCCAGGCGCCGATCTGGCTTTGTTTGTTGCGCGTGGCAAAATAGGCGTCGGCCTCCTCGGTCGAGACTGGCTCGACGGCGCCTTCGACACGCACCTGCCGGCGCCGCGATTTCCAATGGAACAGCAAGGCCGCCTTGGAATTGGCCAGCAGCTGCCCGCCCTTTCGGCTCTCATAGTTGGTATAGAAGACGAACCCCTGCTTATCGAAACCCTTGAGCAGAACCATGCGGGCCGAGGGCATACCCCTATCGCTCACCGTCGCCAGGGTCATGGCGGTCGGGTCGTTGGGTTCGCTTTCGCTTGCCTCGCCGAGCCACTGCTCGAACAGGCCGAGTGGATCCTCGGGTGTTTGGTCGGAAATCATGGTGCCTTCCTGTTATCTCGCGATGGCTTGCGCGGCAACGCACCCAACCCATATAACGGCTATGCCGCAAAGAGCAACATCGGCAAATGAGAGGATGAACGGCAACCAAGCCGCGATTGCCTTGGCAATTGCTTATGCCGACTTGCACAAGAGCCTGTCGGGGCCTCAATTTCTCCTCATTTTTCTGGCAGCGTAGCTTCCCGCATCCTGCGTCAATTAAAGCAATGTCTTATAGAAGGGCCACAGAAATGAATTTTCGGAACGTTCTTGCAGCTATTGCAGTTGTTCTGACGCTGGCGGGCTGTGCCAACGACGGCAGTGGGCCCGGCACCAAGCAGACCATAGGTGGCTTGGGCGGCGCGGTGCTCGGCGGCCTGCTCGGCGCGCAGTTCGGCTCGGGGTCGGGTCAGGCCGTGGCCATCGGGGCCGGTGTTCTGATCGGTGCCCTGGTCGGCAGCGAGCTCGGCAACGATCTCGACGAAGCCGATCAGCGCAGAGCCGACAAAGCCGTCAGCAAGGCCCACACGGCGCCCATCGGCGAAACCGTTGCCTGGAACAACCCCGACAGCGGCAACTATGGAACTGTCACGCCGGTGCGCGATGGGACCTCAAGCAGCGGCGAGTACTGCCGTGAATTCCAGCAGACGATCGTCGTCAACGGTGAAACCCAGCAGGGATACGGCATTGCCTGCCGGATGGAAGACGGGAGTTGGCGCATCAAGCAATAGTCCGGCGCCTTTTTGCTGACATCCCCAGCCCGAACCCTATAGGCGGACCGAGTCCTTATGATATCGGCCGCCCCCTGGGGTGGAGCCAAAGGGGCGGCAAGATCAGCCGCCCCTCGCCAAAGTGAAATCTTTCGGCTAATAGTGCGATATGGAAGATCCTTACAAGACCCTCAACGTCGGGCGCGATGCCAAAGCCGATGAGATCAAACGCGCCTATCGCAAGCTGGCGAAGGAACTGCACCCGGATCTCAATCCCGACAACAAAGCCATCGAGCATCGCTTTAAAGAGGTCTCGCAGGCCTACAGCATTCTCGGCGATGCGGAAAAGCGCAAAAAGTTCGACAGCGGTGAAATCGATTCCAGCGGCCAGCAAAAGCAATGGGAACGCGGATTCTATCGCCAACACGCCGATGGCGCCACCGGGACCAAATACCATCCCTTCGAATTCGGCGAGGGCCTGAAGGCCGAGGACGTCTTTTCCGAGCTCTTCGGGCGTCGCAACAAGAACCGCGCGGTTCGCCGCAAGGGATCGGACGTCACCTATTCGATTCCGATCTCCTTTCTGGAGGCCGCGGCCGGCGCTAAAAAGCGCATCAAATTGGCCGACGGCAAGACCCTGGATGTGCGCATTCCAGCTGGCACCCAGGATCGCCAGACCCTGCGTTTGAAAGGTCAGGGGACAGAGGGATTCGGCGGCGCCGGTGCCGGCGACGCGCTGGTCGAGGTGCATATCCAGCCGCACGCCTACTTCTCGCGCAAGGACAACAACGTGCACTTGGAATTGCCTGTTACCTTACAGGAAGCGCTGCTGGGAGCGGTCGTCAAGGCCCCCACCGTGCACGGCCAGGTGTCGATGAAGATCCCACCTGGCTCCAACACCGGCACTACACTCCGACTAAAGGGCAAGGGCATCGTCGACCCGGCGACAAAAGAGACCGGCGATCAGTACGTGAAACTGAAGTTGGTGCTGCCCGAGAAGCCGGATCGGGAACTGAGCGACTTTGTCGAGAGTTGGGGCAAATCCCACGACTACGACCCACGCCGCAAGGCCGGCATGCTGGACGGGAACTAAGATGCTGGTTTCCTTCGAGGAAGTTATCGCGAAGATCGATATCGGCGGTTCCGAATTGAATGTCTGGATCGAGCGCAACTGGGTGTTGCCGGTCGAGGAAGACGGCGAGTTTCTGTTCGACGACAGCGATATCGCGCGGGTGCGCCTGATTGCTGAATTGCGCCAGGACCTGGGGGTCAACGAGGACGCGGTCCCCGTTGTGCTGCGCTTGTTGGATCAGGTCTATGGCCTGCAGCGGGCCCTCGGAGAAATCAATGAGGCGATCAAGGCCCTGCCCTCGGATTGTCGACGCCGCCTCGAGGACGTTCTGCGCGACTCCTCCGACGACTAAGCCGGTTATCGTTCCTTGGCTTTGCCAACCTGCAATTAGCCGCCAGCAACCTACTGTGTCTTGCGGTCGACACCGGGCAGCGTAACCGGAACCGACGCGGAGGCTTGGTCGAGAATTTCGGCGAGGCTGCGGCCCCGCAAGTCGGCGCTGCTCGCCGATAGCTCGGAAAGGATCGCCCGCACCGGCTGTGACCAGGCCTCGCCCGGCTCCAAGCTCAGATCCAGTGCCTCGATCAGCTCGTCCAGGCTGGCCGCCAAGAGGTCGCGCGACAACACCCAACGCGAACCCGTGCGTGTTATGAAGCCATTCATGCGGAGACGCCGCAGGACTATGCCCAGATCATCGAGACTGGCCGGCAGACCGCGTGCCAGGTGTTTTTCCTTGAGCACTTCGCCGGTCTGCGCCGCGACGCGCAGGCGGGTCAGGATCGCCAGGGCCAGTCCAAGACGGGCGCCGGGACCGTGACTCTGGGCGGCGGACGGCCGAACGGCGCGCCATTCCGGCAGCGCCGCCGCAATTTCGGCGCCGAACAGCACGACGGCCCAGGAGAGGTACATCCAAACCAGGAAAATCGGCACCGCGGCCAGCGCGCCATAGACCGCCTGGTAGGAAGGGAAACTAAGCAAATAAAGGCCGAAGGCGCGTTTCAACAGCTCGAAAAGCAGGGCCGCGACGACGGCGCCGGCGGCGGCATGTCGGATTCCCACCACGCGCGCCGGTACCACCGTATAAAGCACCGTAAAACCCGCCGCGGCGAGCAAGAACGGCAACGCCCGGGTCAGTCCAAAGGTCGATGAATAGCCATCCATTCCGGACCACTGCACCACGGCGAAGCCATAAGAGGACAAGGACAGCGAGGCGCCGAGCATGAGCGGCCCCAAGGTGAGCACGGCCCAATAGACCATCAGCCGGGCGACCAATGACCGCGGATCGGCGACGCGCCAAATCGCGTTGAAGGCACTGGTGATGGTCGACAGCAGCAGGATCGCCGTTGCCGCCAGCGCCAGGACGCCGATGCCGGTCATACCTCTGGCATTGTCGACGAAGGCGGCAACATGAACATCGATTTCAATGCCGGCATCGGGGAGCAGGTTGGCGAAGACCGCCGCCTGCAGGTCGTCGCGCAGCGACTCGAAGGCCGGAAAGGCCGACAACAACCCCAAACCGATGGCCATCAGCGGGACGATCGCCAAGAGCGACGAATAGCTGAGCGCCGCCGCGGCGCGCGGGCACTTGTCGCTGGCAAAACGCGAGACGCAATAGCGGGCAAAAAAGACCATGCCCAAGACGCGCTTTTTGGGATCGAAGTCCCCGGCCATGGCCCAACTCCCGACTGTTCACTGTTGTCGAATCGCAGTTTAGCGCAAGAAGGGTTTAATTGGCGATAAGTCCCCGGATTCTCGGCAATCCTGGCCTTCCGCCTGCTTTGACCGCCGTCCCCATTGGTGTAGGATGCCGCACTTCTGTTTAATGGATTCGATCGCGCGGGAGAGTATGGACACTTCACAACCATTGATGGCCGGGAAACGCGGCCTCATTATGGGCGTCGCCAACGACCGTTCGATCGCCTGGGGCATTGCCTCCGCGGCGCATGCGCATGGCGCCGAACTGGCGTTCACCTACCAGGGCGATGCCTTGGAAAAGCGTGTTCGCCCGCTGGCGAAATCAGTCGGCTCGGAGGTGATCGAGCAGTGCGACGTGACCGACGACGCCAGCATCGACAGGGTTTTCAACGCCGTCAAGGAGCACTGGGGCGGCCTTGATTTCCTCGTCCATGCCATCGCCTATGCCGACAAGGAAGAGCTCAAGGGCAAGTACGTCAACACCAGCCGCGACAACTTTGCCCGCAGCCTGGATATCTCCTGTTATTCCTTCACCGCCGTGGCGCAGCGCGCCGTTCCCTTGATGGAGAACGGCGGCAGCCTGCTTACCCTCACCTACTACGGCGCCGAGCGGGTCATGCCGCACTACAACGTCATGGGCATCGCCAAGGCCGCCCTGGAAGCCAGCGTGCGCTACCTCGCCGCCGATCTAGGCGACAACGGCGTGCGCGTCAATGCCATTTCAGCCGGCCCGATCAAGACCCTGGCGGCCTCGGGCATCGGCGATTTCCGTTACATTCTGAAGTGGAACGAGTACAACTCGCCGCTACAGCGTAACGTCACGACCGACCAGGTCGGCGGCTCGGCGCTGTACCTGTTGTCGGATCTCTCGTCCGGGGTGACCGGCGAAATTCACCATGTCGACGCCGGCTATCATGTCGTCGGTATGATGCGGACAGACGCGGCGCCGCAGATCGCCGAGCTCCTGCAGGGTTTCACGCCTCAATCGTGAACGGATCCCATGGCTTGA
>JAJFGM010000376.1 GCA_021776145.1 Kiloniellaceae bacterium
TCGTCGAAACCAGGCGCGAACAGATCGATGGTACCGACTATGTCGTCATCGAGTGCCGCGACATCAGCAAGCAGAAGGAAGCCGAGTACATGCTCGATTCCTATTCGCGCATGTCGGAGAAGCACGCGCGCGAAATGCGCAAGGAAAAGGAACGGGTCGAAAAACTCCTGCTCAACATCATGCCGCACAGCGTGTACGAGGAGTTGCGTGACTTCGGCACGACGACACCGCAGCGTTTCGACTCCGCCTCGGTGCTGATGCTGGATTTCGTCGGCTTCACCGAGATGGCGATTGCACGCGATCCCAGCTCGATCATCGCCGAGCTCAACGATATCTTTTCGGCCTTCGACCGCATCGTCGAGCTCTTCGGCTGCGAGCGCATCAAGACCGTTGGCGATTGCTACATCGCGGTCTCGGGGCTGCCGGAAGCCAACCCGGACCACGCCGCCAATATCGCCAAGGTGGCCCTGCGCATGCGCCGCTACCTGAAACGCCGCAACGCCGCGCATCCCATACAGTGGGAATGCAGGATCGGCCTGGCGACGGGCGCCGTCATCGGTTCGCTGGTCGGCATCCAGAAGTACGTCTACGACATCTTCGGCCCGGCGGTGAACCTCTCGGCGCGTCTCGAAGCCTTTGCCCAGCCGATGCAGATCGTCATGTGCGAGGAAGCCGAGGAGGCCGCCGGCGACGCCTTCGTCACCGACGAGATCGGCAGCTTCGAGATCAAGGGTTTCGGCGAGCGCCGGCTCTACACCCTGGAAGAGGAGATCCGCAATTAGCCCAGCAGGACTCAAAGCACCTGGAAGTGTGCCTCGACGGGTTTTCCGAGCCGGCCGTTGATCGGCAGGATGTCCTGCGGGCAGGCGGAGAAAGCGACGACCAGGTCCATTTCGGCACGCAGCACGACATAGTCGCCGGGGCTGGTCACCGGGGCCTCGAAACTGAGCGCGCCCTCGCCGGTCCAGGGAATGTTCATGAAGAGGTTCAGCGGCGAAGGCGTTTTTGGCGCCTCGAGACCGAGCTCGCTCAGCGCGGCGTGCAGGTTGTCGCTGCAGTTGTCATGATATTCGCTACAGCCGAGCAGTCCGTAGCGGTAGTTGTCACAGGCGGCCATAAGAGTATCGTGCACACCCGGCGAGGTATCCTCGACCAGGGTCAGCATGGCGCGCCGATTGTTGCTGTAGAGCAGATCACCGACGGTCGGGCGGAGTTTCAGGATGGTGGCGCGCGTCGCCTCCATCGACAGGCATTCATCGAGGTCCACGGCATTGAAGGCCCAGGTATCGACGACCTGTTCACCGTGAGTGTTGACGACTTTGATGTACTGGCCGCTTTGCACGGGTGCCGCCTTGCCGCGACGCGCCGGGATCTCAATCAGATCGACCTTATCGTTCATCTTCTCCTCCCCTCCTCATGCCTTGCAGAATCATAAGCTTACCATCTGTGGACGATCCGGGCACCAACTCGTGACTTTGACTCAGCTGTTCCGCGCGCGGCGTCGCCGAATCGCCGGCCAGCCGCTTGTCGCTGATCTCGCGCAGCAGTTTCTTCAGCATCGCATTGGCAAAGTCGTCGTAGTCCTTGGCCGTCATGACAAAAGCGCCGGCGCCGGTGATGATATTTTCACGGTAAAATACGTCGAGTTCGGGATCCTCGTTGAGAATGGCAAGGCCGTTGACGACGACCGAGCGTGACATGGCGATGTCGCGCGCGTGCTGCGCGATAAAGGCAGCCGTCGTCTGACCGCGCCCGGCGCCGCCGTCGCCCGAGAGATCGACCACCCGGCGAAAGCCGTTGAAGCCATTTTCGGCGAAAAGCCCGGAGGCATGCGAGATGGCGCTGCCGATGGCGGTGTCGCCACCGGCGAAGCGGCGCGGAATTGTGCCGATGCGCGCCGCCAAGGCCTTGGCCTGTGCCGCGCTGCGCAGCAGTTGCCAGTCGAGCGCCAGGTAATGCTCGCCGCTGCCGGACCACTGCAGGATGGCCAGGGCGATGCCGCGTTCGCCCGAAGCCTCGATCAGCTCCAGCACGGACGGCTGCGCCAGCGCCCAGGCCACGCCTTGCATCTGCAGGGCATATTCCGCCGCATCGACACTGCCGGAGCAGTCGATGGCCAGGATCAGTTCAAGGTCGACGACTTCTTCGGCTTTCACCGAAGTGCGTGACACAAGCGGCGGCAGCAGAAGCAGAAACAGCAGACATAGCCGCCAACTCGCCGTTAAACGCCTGGAAATGATCGACATGGCGCGAGCTTAAGCGGGAGACGCCGAACTGTCGCCTCCAATCTCCTCTATTGGTTCCTACGGCGCGCCAGGAACCGCTGCTGTCCGACGCCTCGGCGGGTTTGGCAAAGACGCCGCCGCCGCTTATACCAGATGCTCGCATCCTCTAGACCCGCCGGAGCCCTTTGTCCCTATGACCGATCATCTTTTTTCGCCCCTGACGCTGCGCGACATCACCCTGAAAAATCGCATCGCCGTCTCGCCGATGTGCCAGTACAGTGCCGGCGACGGCATGGCGACGGATTGGCACCTGGTGCATCTCGGCAAGTTCGCGCAAGGCGGCGCCGGCCTGGTCTTTACCGAAGCCGCGGCCGTTACGCGCCGCGGCCGGATCACCCACGGCGATCTCGGCATCTGGTCGGACAGCCATGCCGCGGCGCTGGCCCGGATCACCGGCTTCATCCGCGCCATGGGCGCCGTCTCGGGCGTGCAACTCGCGCATGCCGGCCGCAAGGCCTCGATGCAGCGGCCCTGGTTCGGCAACGCACCGCTGAACAACGACGACCGCGCCCGCGGCGATACGGCCTGGGACACGCTTGGACCCTCGGCGGTGCCTGTCGCCGAGGACTGGATCGTACCGCGCGAGATGAGCCACGACGACATCGCGACGGCCGTCGCCGACTTCGTGGCCGCCGCCCGGCGCGCCGACGCGGCCGGTTTTGACATCGCCGAGGTGCACGCGGCGCACGGTTACCTCTTGGCAAGCTTTCTGTCGCCGGTTTCGAACCGGCGCCGCGACGCCTATGGCGGCGACCGCAGCGGACGTGCCCGGGTACTTCTCGAAACCGTAGAGGCGGTGCGCGCGGCC
>JAJFGM010000377.1 GCA_021776145.1 Kiloniellaceae bacterium
CTGATGGATTTTGATTCCTTGCGCGAGGTGCAATCGGGTCTCGGCACGGCGGCGGTCATCGTCATGGACAAGTCGACCGATATCGTCGATGCAATTTGCCGCCTATCCCATTTCTACATGCACGAGAGTTGTGGCCAATGCACACCCTGCCGGGAAGGTACGGGCTGGATGTACCGGGTAATGACTCGGCTGGTGACGGGACAGGCCGAAATCGAGGAGATCGACAGCCTCCTCGATGTGACCTATCAGGTCGAGGGCCATACAATCTGCGCTCTCGGCGATGCCGCGGCCTGGCCGATTCAGGGTCTGATGCGGCATTTTCGATCGGAGGTCGAACGTCGCATCGTCGAATATCGAAAATCGCAGGTGGCAGCGGAGTAGGAGAGATCTATGCCCAAGCTGACCATCAACGATAAAGAAATCGTAGTGCCCGACGGGCTGACCGTGCTGCAGGCCTGCGAAATGGCCGGCGCCGAGATTCCGCGCTTTTGTTACCACGAACGTCTATCCGTTGCCGGCAACTGCCGTATGTGTCTGGTTGAAATGGAGCGTGCGCCCAAGCCCATCGCCTCCTGCGCCATGCCGGTGGGCGAGGGCATGGTCATCAGGACCGACACAGCGACGGTGCGCAAGGCACGTCAGGGCGTGATGGAATTCCTGCTCATCAACCATCCGCTCGACTGCCCGATCTGCGATCAGGGCGGCGAATGCGACCTGCAGGACCAAGCCGTCGCCTATGGCTATGACCGCAGCCGCTTCAAGGAAAACAAGCGCGCTGTCGAAGAGAAATACATGGGCCCGCTGATCCACACGATCATGACCCGCTGTATCCAGTGCACGCGCTGTGTGCGCTTCGCCACCGAGATCGCCGGCGTCGAAGAGCTCGGACTGGTCAATCGCGGTGAACACGCGGAGAGCACGACCCTGGAAAAGGCCGTCGATTCGGAACTGTCGGGGAATCTGGTCGATGTCTGCCCGGTCGGCGCCCTGACCTCGAAGCCCTATGCCTTTACGGCGCGGCCCTGGGAGCTGAAGAAGACTCTGTCGGTAGACGTCATGGACGCCGTCGGCTCCAACATCCGCATCGATGCGCGCGGCCGCGAAGTCATGCGGGTGATGCCGCGCCTGCACGAGGCGATCAACGAGGAGTGGATCTCCGACAAGACGCGTTATGCCTGCGACGGATTGCGCCGCCAGCGGCTCGACCGGCCCTATGTGCGTAACGCCGAAGGCAAGCTCAGGGCGGCGAGTTGGAATGAAGCTTTTCGCACCATCGCCGCCCGCCTCAAGGGCGTCGAAGGGACGCGCGTCGCCGCCATCGCCGGTGATCTCTGCGACGCCGAGTCGATGCTGGCCCTGAAGGACTTCATGACCGGTCTCGGTTCCGCCAACATCGACTGCCGCCAGGACGGCGCGGCGCTGGATGCGGATTGCCGCGCCGGTTACCTCTTCAACACCACCATCGCCGACATCGAAAAGGCCGACGCGGTGCTGCTGATCGGCACCAATCCGCGGCGCGAGGCGGCGTTGGTCAACGCCCGCCTGCGCAAGACCTTTCTTGCCAAGGGACTGAAGATCGGCCTGATCGGCGAAAGCGCCGACCTGACCTATCCGCACGACTATCTCGGGGCCGGCCCCGACAGCTTGAAGGAACTGCTCGAGGGGCGCGGCTTCGCCGAGGTCCTGAAGAGCGCCGACAAGCCGATGATCGTTGTTGGCATGGGCGCCTTGAGCCGCCCCGACGGGGCCGCCGTTTTGGCCATGGCGCGGCAGCTTGCCGAGGATTGTGGCGCGGTATCCGAAAATTGGAACGGCTTCAACGTCCTGCATACGGCTGCCGCGCGGGTCGCCGGCCTGGAACTCGGTTTCCTGCCGGGCGAGGGTGGCCGCGATCTGGCGGCGATCCTCGCCGGCGCCGAGGCCGGAGACCTCGACGCCATCTACCTTTTGGGTGCCGACGAGATCGGCATGCAGCGCCTCGGTGCGGCCGGGCAGGGGCCCTTTGTGATTTATCAGGGCCATCACGGTGACGCCGGTGCGCACCGCGCCGATGTTATCCTGCCGGGAGCCGCCTATACCGAAAAGAACGCCACTTATGTCAATATGGAAGGCCGGGTTCAACTCGGCCGCCTGGCGGTCTTTCCGCCCGGTGACGCGCGTGAGGATTGGACCATTCTGCGCGCCCTCTCCGAAGTCGTCGGCGAGCGCCTGCCGTACGACAATCTGTCGGAACTGCGACAGCGACTGGTCGGACTCAACCCGCGTTTTGCCGCCGTCGATCAGATCGAAAAGGCCGAATGGGGTGTCTTTGGCCAGGCCGGCGCTGTCACCTCCGAGCCGTTCCGCAACGCGGTCCGGAACTTTTACATGACCGATCCGATCAGCCGCGCGTCGGAGACCATGGCCGACTGTACCGAGACCTTTGTGCTCGGCAAGGAGGGGGCAACCGGCACAGATGGTTGAACTCTGGGAAGGCTATGCCCTGCCGGGCATCATCATCGTTGCACAGATCCTCGTGGTTCTGGTGCCGCTGTTGATCGCCGTGGCTTATCTGACCTATGCCGAGCGCAAAGTCATCGGAGCCATGCAGTTGCGCAAGGGCCCCAACGTGGTCGGCCCCTTTGGTCTGCTGCAGCCCTTCGCCGACGGTGCCAAGCTGTTCTTCAAAGAAACCATCCTGCCGTCGGGCGCCAATCGCATCGTCTTCATCATGGCGCCCATGCTGACCTTCGTCCTGGCAATGATCGGCTGGGCGGTGATTCCCTTCGGCGAGGGCCTGGTCATTTCCGACATCAACGTCGGCATTCTTTACCTTTTCGCCATTTCCTCGCTTGGGGTCTACGGCGTCATCATGGCCGGCTGGGCTTCGAACTCGAAATACCCCTTCCTTGGGGCACTGCGTTCGGCGGCGCAGATGGTCTCCTATGAAGTGTCCATGGGATTCGTCATCATTACGGTCCTGCTCTGTGTCGGATCGCTCAATCTTTCCGATGTCGTGCGCGCGCAGCACGGCGACTATGGCCTGTTCGGCTGGTTTTGGCTGCCGCTGTTCCCGATGTTCGTGATTTTTTTCATCTCGACCCTGGCCGAGACCAATCGCTCGCCCTTCGACCTTCCCGAGGGCGAGTCCGAACTGGTTGCCGGTTTTTTCGCGGAATACTCGTCGATGAGTTTCGCGCTCTTCTTCCTTGGAGAGTACGCGAACATGATCCTGATGAGCGGCATGACGACCATCCTGTTCCTTGGTGGCTGGCTGCCGCCGGCGGATTGGGCGATCTTTACCTGGATCCCGGGGCCGGTTTGGCTGTTCCTCAAGGTCTCGCTGGTGCTGTTCTTCTTCTTGTGGGTGCGGGCGACTTTTCCGCGCTACCGATATGACCAGTTGATGCGACTGGGCTGGAAGGTTTTCCTGCCGTTCTCGCTGTTCTGGGTCGTGCTCACCGCCGGCGTTCTGATCGCCTTCGACATGGTACCGAAATGAGACAGGCGATCGACGACAGGGCCGACGACAGGTCAGCCGACGGGGCCGCCAACGGCGCCATAATCCGTTCAACAAACAAGGAGGTCCGGGCATGGGCATGATGGCGCGCGGCATGCGCAGCCTGCTTTTGGGCGAACTGGTGTCCGGCTTGTCCTTGACGCTGCGCTATTTCTTCAAACGCAAGGTTACCCTCAACTACCCTTATGAAAAGGGGCCGCTGAGTCCGCGCTTCCGCGGCGAGCACGCGTTGCGGCGCTATCCCAATGGCGAGGAGCGCTGCATTGCCTGCAAGCTGTGCGAGGCGATCTGCCCGGCGCAGGCCATCACCATTGAGGCGGAACCGCGCGAGGACGGCAGCCGCCGCACGACGCGGTACGACATCGATATGACCAAGTGCATCTATTGCGGCTTCTGCCAGGAAGCCTGCCCGGTGGATGCCATCGTCGAGGGGCCGAATTTCGAGTTCGCCGCGGAAAGCCGCGAGGAGCTTTTCTACAACAAGGACAAGCTGCTTGCGAACGGCGACCGCTGGGAAAGCGAGATTGCCCAGAATTTGGAATTGGATGCGCCCTATCGGTGAGTTTTCATCGGTGAGCGTTCATCGGGGATTGACGATGGTTGTGGGCTAACGACGGCTTTTAGGGGAAGTCTTTTGCGAGCTACGAATAGCGATAGGTGGGGGAGGTCGGCATGATCATTCAGGCGCTGGCCTTCTATCTGTTCGCCGCGGTGGCGGTTGCCGCGGGCGTGATGGTTATCGCTTCGCGCAATCCGGTGCATTCGGTGCTGTTTTTGATCCTGGCCTTTTTCAACGCGGCCGGGCTGTTCGTGCTGATGGGGGCCGAATTCCTGGCCATGATCCTGGTCGTCGTCTATGTCGGCGCGGTGGCGGTGCTCTTCCTCTTTGTCGTCATGATGCTCGACATCAACTATGTGGC
>JAJFGM010000378.1 GCA_021776145.1 Kiloniellaceae bacterium
AGCGCATCCCACACTCACAATTGTCGCCTTGGCAATCCGATTGGCGAGTCATTTGCAAGACCATCTCGGGAACCTATCGCCGTCGCCTCGCTGAGCGTCGGCTCCCAAGAGTATTCATAAAAACCCAGGCTTCACCGCGGGCCGCCGCAACAAGCTTGGCATTGCAATCAGCAAGGCGAGATTTCATGGCTGCCGCGGCTACAATCTGAACAGGCGTGCCAGCGCGGGAGCGGCCCCGCACACCGCAAGGTGCCGACAATGCCGAAACCAGCAGTCGTGCAGACACGCCCAGAATATGGCGCCGGTTGAGTCATGGCTCCGAAGTCTGACTGATTTCCTGCTAAATATAACGCGGCATATATTCATATTTCCCTATAACAAAAACGCTCTTTCGAGTTGGGGTCGGCTTCCGTTCGGTCAAAAAATCATAAAAAAAGCCGCGTTATATTTCATGAGATCCATTATTTACTTTCGTGTATGGTGTAATAATCATATTTTCACAGAGTAAAAAAATCTTTGATTGAAATTCTCGACAGCCGCCGGTAAAATCACTTCTATGGTGGCGGTTTGTATTTTGTTTTTTACTGATAAACGACCATAGGAGCGATGGCATACCAGGAAGGAGGGAAAGCCTTTTAGCGAACTAAAAGGCCGAGACCATCAGAGGATCTCGGTTTAACGCTGGGCCTGATTGGGTTGTGCGGACTTAGCTGGCGGCTACAACTTCGCGGCACATTTTATGTTTGCGAAGCTCGGCGATGGGGTGCGGACTTTGGTAGATTTAGGGCTGAACAGGGACGTATCGGGAGCGACTGACGGGGTCTATTCCCAGTCGTTTGCCAAAACCCGCGAGTGGGTGCGGCCGACCATGTTGCTTTGCGACGTGCTTATGGTGGAGATCGTCGTCGGCCTCGCTTACTTGACCCGGGCCCTTCTTACCGGCTGGCTTCCCGTTGAATTGATGCACTTCACCTATGCCGGAATCCTGTCCGGGGTTCTCATTCTTCCGGTCGGTCTTTTGCTGGCGGGGTTGCATCCGGGATACGGCCTCGATGAAATAGAGCGGCTACGCCGTCGCGTAATCGTAACAACGGTGGTTTTTGCAGCGCTTATCGCATGGGACTATCTCGCAAGGGGACTGGAGTGGTCACGCGGTATCCTGCTGATCAGCTTTGTTTACGCGTTAGTGTTGCCGTGGTTCGGTGAGAGGCTATTGCGCGGTTTCCTCATTGCCAGGGGCTGCTGGGGTGAACCTGTCATTATCCTCGGAGCCAATGCCACTGGGCTTAAGGTTGCGAGGACTTTGCGCGAGGTGCCCGAGCTGGGCCTGGTTCCCAGTGGATTCCTCGACGATAACGCGGCACCGGGAGACAGTGGGGAAGAGGGCATTCCGATCCTTGGTCCTATTGACGCCGCCGATGACCTTTGTCGAGGCGTGCGCTGCGGCATAATCGCACTTCCGATAGTGGACGGCGCGCATTTTCAGAAGACCTGCGACCGAATACCCTTCGCCGATGTTATCTTTATCCCGGAATTGCGCCACTCTCACAGTCTGTGCATGTCAACGCAGGACCTCGGCGGAATCGCGGCACTGCGCGTCAAACGCAACCTTCTGCTTCGCAAGAACCGCGTCTTCAAGCGATGCGTCGATTTGGTTCTGGGCTTGATTCTCACTATCTTCACAGCACCGCTCATCGGCATTTGCGCGCTCTTGATCAAGCTGGTGGATCCCGGACCTGCGTTCTACTCACAGCAGAGAATCGGCAAGGGCGGCAAGCCCTTCATGATGATCAAGCTGCGGACGATGTATACAAACGCCGATCAATTGCTGACCGACTACCTCGAAAAAAACGACGTGGCGCGCATGGATTGGGGCCGCCACATGAAATTGCGGAACGACCCGCGTATTATTCCGCTCGTCGGCAATTTTCTGCGACGATCGAGCATCGATGAGCTGCCGCAGCTTTGGCATGTCATGACCGGAAAGATGAGCATCATCGGTCCACGGCCATTTCCGGGTTACCACCTGGAGCGATTCTCCGCAGACTTTCGGGAGCTGAGATCGAAAGTCACGCCGGGATTGTCGGGCCTCTGGCAGGTCGAGGGCCGAAGTGATGCGGACATCGAGTTACAAGAATCTCTCGACACCTACTACATCAAGAACTGGTCATCTTGGATCGATCTTTATGTGTTCCTGAAGACAATTCCGGCTGTCCTAAGCGGTCGCGGTGCGCAGTAGATCTCCTCGTGGAAGGCGGACTCCTGCTCGCGCAAGACAACCAAGCGCTCAGCGTGGACAGCTATTTCATCTGAACGCACGATTGCATCTCTAAGCCCTTGGCAAAGCCCGCTTCTAAGCCCTGCGCATTGGCATGATCGCGGGGCTATCATTTGGCGGGCCGGTGCAGTTCGAAGAACATCATGTGACGAAAACCGAGGGGACACGCGATGAGTTACTGGACGGAAAAGCAGGTGCTCGTCACGGGCTGCACTGGATTGGCCGGTTCCTGGCTGACCAGACGTCTTGTCGAGGAAGGCGCGACCGTGGTCGGCCTGATTCGCGATATGGTTCCCTACTCAAATCTCAAATGGTCGGGCTTCGAAGAGCAGATCGCGACGGTACGGGGTGAAGTCTCGGACTATGAATTCATGCTTCGCGTCTTCAACGAGTACGAGATCGACACCTGTTTCCACTTGGCGGCACAGACGATCGTCACGATCGCCAACCGGTCGCCCCTGTCGACTTTCGACGCCAATATCCGCGGAACTTGGACCGTACTGGAAGCTGCCAGAAACACACCAACAATGCGGCGCATGGTCGTCGCCTCGAGCGATAAGGCTTATGGCGCGCAGGAGGACCTCCCCTACTTTGAAGACGCACCGCTGATTGGTCGGCATCCCTATGACGTGTCCAAGAGTTGCACGGATCTGATCGCGCAATCCTACTATCACACCTATGCTATGCCGATCGCGATCGCGCGCTGCGGCAATATCTTCGGGGGAGGAGACCTGAATTTCAACCGGGTCGTGCCGGACACCATGCGCTCGATCTACCATGGCCGGAATCCGATAATTCGCAGCGACGGCTCTCCGACCCGCGACTACCTCTATGTGCTGGACGTCGCCGATGCCTACCTCTGCCTGGCCGAGGGTTTGGACGATTCCAAGGTACACGGTCAGGCGTACAATTTCAGCTACGGCATGCCGCAAACCGTACTGGAAATCGTCGAACACATCCTGAAGGTCCTTGGGCGACCGGACCTGTCGCCGGACATCAGGGGCACCGGCATTCCGCCAGGTGAAATACCGCATCAGTATTTGAACTCGGACAAGGCCCGACGGGAGCTGGGTTGGACGCAAAGCCATGGAATAGATGGAGGGCTGCAAGCGACCTATGAGTGGTATCGCGAGTTCTTCGATCTGTCGGAGGCGCGACGGACGCGACCGTAGATGTGTCTCTCACTTGCCAGCGATCAAGAGCAAACTCTTGACCCACTTAGGTGGAGGCAACGCTGATGTGGGGTCTGAGCACAGAAACTTTCGCCGCGAAGGGTATCGTGGTGATCTTTTTCGCGCTCGCTCTGTCAGCGGCCGTCAGTCTTATGGTGCGTCGGCAGACCTCGATATGGGCCCTCGCCGCGCTTCTTGTCCTGCCCGTCGCGGTCCTGTTTTCACTCCCGGACTGGCGAATGTTCTCTTGGCATGGCTGGCTGCACTTCAGCATCGTCTACGACATCTTCGAAAGGGGCGTGCCACCGTCCTTTCCACTCCTGGCCGGCTACGACCTGAAGTATCCCTATGCCTTCCACTTCGTCGTCGCGCAACTCTTGAAAGTGATCCCGCTTGCGCCATCGTGGTTCTTTGCCACTTTGAGCGTGGCGTGCCTGCTTGGAACGATTGTTACGCTTGATCGCCTTGCGTCGATGATATCTTCGGATCGCGCCTTTCGACTCCTATCGATTTCACTGGCCCTGTTCGGGGTCGGGACACTCCTTTCCACACCCGTCGGCAAGATTCTTGCCGACCTGTTTGGTTTCCCCTATGAAAATCGCCTGGATCCGCTTCACAAATTTATGGAAGTGGGGATCAATCAAAGCGGATTGCTGCTGTTTACGATCAGTCTGCTGGGGTTGGCGAAGGTCGTAGCTGGCGAACGCGCCTGGCCCAAGAGCTACGGGCTCTTTGTTTGTGGTTTCACCCTGTCCGGGCTGATTTATCCTCATGCCTGGCTTGCGTCCGGCCTCGTCGCCGCAGCCGCATGCTTTCAACTCACGTTCCTTGAACGACCGAAACGCTTGAATTCAGCAATTGCTCTTGCCGCATTGTCGGGTGGCGCCTCATTGCTGCTGCTTCCTTGGCTGTTGGCGATTGGCGCGGGAAAATCCGGAGCGGGCTCATTTCGGCCTATCGATCTTGAAGCCATTCCCGAAAAGCTTGCGATACTATTATTGCTTTTGGTGATTCCAGCCTCGATCGCATGGCTCAACCGGCAAGCGATCGGAGAATTCTACACTAACCGCCGGCCCCTGCTGATGTTCCTCTTTTTGGCGGTGGCTGCATTGCTTTTAAGCTACCTCCTGGTCTCCATGCCGGCGTCCACCGGATACAAGATCCTCATGTTCAGTGAGATGTGCATGGGGCTTTTGCTGGCGGCCCCGCTGCGCGCGTTGTTTTACAAACACTACCTGCTGGCACTCCCGGTCCTTGTGTGTTTTGCCTTACCAATAAGCGCCAAAATTGCGCCTCGGCTGTTTTTCGGGTGGCCGGTTTCCGTACAGGCTGCGGAAAATGCAATCTTCGTCGAGCCCGAGGATATCGACGAGCATGAACTCTATGCCTGGATCACCGAGAACACTTCGTTGCAGGCCGTGTTTGTCGACACACGACTAGAAGTTCCGGTCTTCGCGCGGCGGGCTCTTTTTGTTGGTCTGGACCCTGCCACTCAAATGGAAGACGGGCAGCCTGATGGTTGGTACTTGCCGGCAAGCACCTTCATCCGGGAGATTGTCGGCATTGGCTCCGATGCCGCCGATCGGCGCCTCGGCCTGGCTCGGCAGCTCCTCGATACAACAGAGCTTCCGTTGGATGGATCGGTGGTGCGCCAGCTAAGAGACGAATCCGGCGGCCGACCTTTGTACATAATCGCAAGAGATGAACGAGTAAGAACCAGGTTGGCGGCGACGGAGCATTTCGACGTCATGATGGAGAACGCTGCCGCCATGCTCCTTAGATTGACCGACGATTAGGTTTGGATGCCTCGGTCGTTGGTCACCCTCCGCGGCAATCCGACTTTCGGCACGGTCGCTTATTCACTGGTGTGGTCTTTATTGGAGTTGAGACGTTTTTGACATCAAGCGCGACGACTTGGACACTCAGCCCGCCATCGGGACAGCATCATCAAACCGTTTCCAAATGTCCGGCGGCCCATATAAGTTACCACCCTTGTCGGGTAAATTTCCAACGTTACACCGGGGTCGGGTGACGCTACCTGGCAGCACATGCCTGTTGCCGAGACGCACTGCTGCGGGCTTGCAACATGGGAGCGAAGCATCCGCCGAAACGCTATTGCGTACCATTTGGCTCGTCGGTCAGCCCATTGCAACTGAACCCGACGGATCGTGCTGCCGAATGGGCATGTGAGAAGTGTAACCACTATTTCTTTTGGGATATGAGCGGGCCTAAGCAGATGGATAAAAGTTCGGAACGCCTGGGACCTTCCGTTGTTCCGCGCAAACTAGACCTCAAGACGGACGACCGCGGATGGTTATTGAAAATCCTGATGCGTCATCATCTTCCAGAAGAGAACCGTGAATTCGGCGAAATTTACGTCACCGCGGCGCAACCGGGTGAGGTCAAGGGAAATCACTTCCATCGCCGGGCGAGCGAATGGTTCTGCGTTGTCGGCGGGACCTGCAAGCTGGTCACGAAGAACCTGCAAACAGACGAAGCGGCGGAATTCATTTTGACGGTCGATGAGCCCCAGACAGTATTCGTACCTCCGAACGTCGCGCATGCGGTGAAGAACATCGGGCAGGATCTGATGGTCCTGCTTGCCTATGCCGA
>JAJFGM010000379.1 GCA_021776145.1 Kiloniellaceae bacterium
GGCGATATGAAGGACTTCGCGCCCCCTTGCTTCCACAGTGCTTCCACAGTGCTTCCACGGGTGCAATTGCGTGATTGACCTCTGAATCAAAAATCCCCTAACCATTTAAAGTTACGGAATTAATCGGTTGAGGGCACGCGCAGCCACCTATGCCGACCACGTCTGAGAGGGGCGCGCAGAACTAGTTTATTCAGCCCAAGCCTGTATGAGCTTTGAGAACTGTTGAATTAGTTTTGCCCGCTCCTCGGAACCCGACGCGACGTCTGACGCCAATTCCTCCATGACCTTACCGAACTGCTCTGAATCTCCTTTTTGAAGATAACCCAAATTATTCAACGAAGCGATCGCCCGGCGCCTTATTGAATTTCGATAGCTTGCGGAGTCGGATGTGTGGCTTTCTTTTGGATACATGAATACCGGTGTCGGCACGACGTTGATTCCGTCCGCTTCGTTCGGCAGGTCTCGATCATCGCGTGGCCAATAACCGCTCGCACAGTATGTGACTGTGTAAGTTCCGTGCTTCTTATCGATGTAAAGCTCAAATCTGCCGTCTCCCGCGTTTGATGTTCGCGAGTCGATTGGCGCGTCGCCGTAAAGCGAGCAGTCGCCGTCCTTTCCGGATCTTTTCGACAAAGGCCAAGCCTTAATCGAGACACTCAACGGCGACCGAGTTTGGTTGTCGAGAACGCGGCCGGGATGTTTGCCACCGTATTGGCGCTCAGCAGCAAAAGCAATACAAACGAAGCTTAACGTAAAGCTGAGCGCCACGTATACGAAAGGCGAAAAGAGGCGGCTAGCCATATCAATCCCCCCATAATAAATATCCAATTTCGCAATCTCTTAACCTGCTCCCCCAAGTAAACTTCCGAAGTTGCGGGATCGAGCTTAATGGACCGCACGACAATTGGAGGTCTGCATTCAATTACTACTCGCTGCGGATAAGAGAAATTGTCCACATGTATTTTCGGTATCCGTGAATCCAAATCGACGAATTGAGCATCTAGTGGTGGAAAACTGTTGGGATTCCCATCAACAAGAGAGCACTCGTTCTTGTCCCTGTTCGGAAGCTGGATCGTTGTGCTGCTAACGGGAGTATACGATGCGGTAATCAAAGCCCTTGACACCTCCTTGGCATCGAACTCTTCAACTCGAACGATGAAGCGCTCTGTTAGCAACCACGCCAGAATCACAAAGATCCCACACAAGAGCGCAAGACACGTGATAGCAAGTCCAATTCGTGCGCCAGAAGGGCCGGGCCTAGGAGCCGGCCCAACAATTCCTACCGGGATCTCCACCGCAGAGGCCCACCGTGCGAGCGAACGCTCAACCGTGTAAGTAAGCAACAAGCAACCCACAGCGGTCGCGAAGAGCTTCCAAAAAAGGGTATTGGTGCTGACCTGTTCGAAAAGGCCAATCAGAACCAGCACACCTGCCACAGAACCTGCGATACCAGAGATCTTCTCAAGTCGATCCATGACGAAGCGGCCCAATTCCGGATCAGCAAACTGATTGCCTCAAGCTTAGGACTAGACGCCGTTCGGAACAACCGGTAGGTGTTCTATGCTTTCCGTGCGGTTGTTGCATCACAGGAAAAAGAGCCGTGAGAACTAAACCTGCGCAATCCTGCAAACAACCCAATTCCGCAAGCCCTTGTTGAAACGCCGGTCAAGACCTTCGTTCCGAAAACCGCAGACATGGCATCTTCTAACACTAGCTTCGAGAGGTGATAGCTGCCCGCTTCTTAGGACTCACCGCATCCATCAGTGGCATCCGTGCCCTCCATACAATTAGCAAACTGCCCAGAGCGCATTGGATCTATCTGGTCTGCCTGGTTCAACGCCCATCGGCTCCAGGAATTAAGCTGATCTTCCGACACCGAGCTGCGGTTTACCTCCCAGCGAGCCCGCACGGTTGCAACGTAGGCTCGGATCTCTTCAGCCTGCCGAAGCGCTTGCGCATCACGCAACAATCGATCGACACGGGCCTTTTCAAGCGCTGCCAGGCGCTCCCGCTCGCGCTGCTCAGCTTCTTCCTTTTGCCTTCTGATCTCTTCGATCAGGTTGGTTTTGCGCTCAACGAGCCATTCGTAGTGGCGTTGCTGATACTCCCGGTACTGCCGCTCGCCTGACACGATCATCTTGACAACGATATCCGTGAGATGGCTTTCGAGCTTTTCCTTGTCGGTGTCCTCCCAGGACAGGCGAGTGCCGGAGGGGTAGCCTCCTCTCTCGATCGCGCATCTCAGTTTGTTCGACGGGCCGCGCGTCTCGATGGCGGAACGGCGGCAGGGCGCGTAGGGGTCAGACTTTTGCGAGGTCGCATCGAGCGTGTAGCAGACAGTCGTGTCATTGACCTGAACGCCAAGCTCACGGCCATCTTGGCCGCGGATATACGGCTTCATACCGGCCTTGGCCAACGCCGTAATGATGGCATTAAGGATACGCAGCCGACGCTTTTCAAAGCGATCGGCGAACAGCGGTTTGTCCCAGCTTGACGGGTAGCGGGACTGGAGCTGCTTCTGTCTACGTGCTTCGTATTCATCGAGCAGGCGCTGTATGTGATGATGCGCGCGATCGGGGATGCGCAGCACCGGCACCCGCCGAACCGTTTTCCTGACGCGCGAAGCCACGTCCTCGATGTCGTCCTCGAAGACCGGCGGCTGCGGGTTCGAGTTGAGGATTTCCTCTTTCGAACAACTCCGATGGTAATAGTGGTTGCGCCCCTTGGCGATTTCGACCTTGTTCGCCATACCGGGGCCACGGTCGGGCAGCGCCACCTGCAGGACCCTTTTGCCGGCCCTGAGCTTTGCCCAGTAGCCGCGCGGCGGCCTGGGGATGTTGGCCTTCCTGCAGGCCTTGGCCAGCCCCACGTCGGAGAGCCCGAATCGGCCGGACAGCGTCTTCATCGGCTCGGACCAAACCAGCTCGTAAAGCTCACGTCGGGTAAAGGTATGGCTCATCGCAGGTCAGGGCTGAAACTGGGGACAGAACCAAGCGGAAACCCGCTGTCGTGTGCTTGCCAACTCTACCGAAAAGACCAGTGCAATCGAAGGACGACCTGGCCAATTTGGTCGTCGCCCCGAACTCCGAGCACAGGTAGCCAGCGGTCGGTCCTTCAGCGGCTCAGCCGTATGTTGGCGCTAGTCATCAGTCGAATCTCGGTGCTGCGGAAAGGGAACCCTTGCGCTGAACAGCCAGGTGTCATTCCAAGCAAACCGACCGGAGGGTGGCAGATCCGGCGGCACCTCGACCGGCCCCTTGTGCTCCCCGCTCTGCGGCGGCGGGACCAATTCAATCCCGTCTTCCCCCTTGGGGTCGAGTCGTTTCAGCCGTACCTGACTTTTTTCATAGAGGAGCGCCAGCTCGGTCTCAAGCGCGACGAGCTCGAGTTCAGCTGCGCTGGGATAGGTCTCGACAAGCTTCAGTAGAGTTCGGCCATCGACCTGGATCCTTGGTGGCCAGTGCCCATGCGCCGGAACTCGATAGCCTGCGAGTCCGTGCCTCGCTTCCACGATCCCAAGGGCCTGCTCGTCCTCAAAGAAGACGAGAGAGACGGGATAAACCTTGGGCTTCCGCTTTCGCTTGGGCACGACCGCCAGCGTGGCTTCGGCCAGAAGATTCACCAGGATCTTTATGCTACCAAGAGATTTCACCGCCTCACCATATCCGCTTCGTGCGGCCCTTTTCGGTTAGGTCAAGCGACACCGGGGGAGGCTCCTAGTCACGATTTCGAAGACTTGTTGATTGCTACCTCATTATTTCGCTAGGCCTCGCCCCTGCCGTTCCCCGCCGCGAGATCCAGTCCCACGTAGACACTCGAACTGACGGGGCCACACGCCATGCCGTGCGTTGTGAGGCAGAAGACCAGGGGGGCAGCGCCAAGGTTCGTCACATGCTCTCCGAGGATCTCAAAGTCGTCCAGGTCGTCGGCATCTTCACTCAACTCCTGCCGCTTCCGGTCGATCACCGCCTGCAATTCCGGCTTGATGTAGGTGAATTCATCGATTTCCGAGAGATATTGGAACAGCGCTGTAGGGATTTTCTCCCAATTTGGTTTTACCACGCCCTCGGCGAATTCGCCGGTCGCCGGGTCATAGCCCGCCAACACCACGCTTCCTGTGATCGGGCACCTCAGCGCCGGCGGCGGCGCATTAAAGTCCCAGTCAATCGAAACAAGAGCCTCTGAAAAAGAACTGCCGTTTTTCAATGTGTTGTTCCCACTCTCAAAAAGTTCTGGCTTTGACTGATCCGTCTCCTGGACGGCAGCCTGTTTGGCGCCGGATCGGTCGTCCGCACCCTCTTGGCTCAGAACGCCAAGTCCAGTTCCTGCAGCGCCAGACGAACGAGCCATGCGCTTGCTGAGCGTGTCACAACTTTTGATTATATTCAAGAATGCTACAAGATGCTGGATGTGCCCCTCTTACTGGTCCATCATGTCCTCAGCAGAGAGCGGCGGCAGCTAAGGGGCAAGAATGTATCTCGGTGGGGGTGATCGGCAGCTCATTATCATTGAGTTTCGGTCTTTTTTGGGTGAAGGCAGATGAATTGGCAAGACCTCATGGATGCCTTCGGCAACTCGGCTAATCAGGCGTCGACCAACCTGAACCGTTGCATCTGCCTTGGGCCAGATAACATGACCTTGGAAGTGGTTGGCGGGCTTGTCTGCCTCGTCACTAAGCTTAATTGCATCAATCTCGCGCCCTACCGCGATCCCTATCTTGCCATACACCCCAGTCTAGTCGATCCTCTGCCCCATTGGATTTCCGCCGCATGGGAGGAGTTGATGCCACACCTATCACTGAGCATTCCCCCTCGCCGATGACCCTAGTGC
Source organism: Kiloniellaceae bacterium (assembly GCA_021776145.1). GTDB lineage: Bacteria > Pseudomonadota > Alphaproteobacteria > Kiloniellales > Kiloniellaceae > JAJFGM01. The sequence goes on from JAJFGM010000379.1 coordinate 4,831, forward strand.
CCGCTAGACGATCATGGTCGGCTTGTTCGCCCGGTAAGTGAACACTCGAAGCGACCTCGATTGTTTGCACGTGGTCGTGCACGACCTTCAGGCATCAAACTATTCGATGGTGAAAGTGCAACTACCCATCCAAGCAAGACCTCCAAGAGATGCAGTCAGATTTCGAGAATGAGTTGATCAAGCTACGCTACCTCGTCGGCTACCTTGGCGAGAAATCGCAAGCAAATTGGTGGCCCACAGAGTTTCTGTCCTCCTCAAGCCGTGCCTTCTTGGAGCCGGTGTTCGTACGGACATGGCGCCTGGCGCAATTCAACGGCGTGAGCGAGGCTGCGCGGCGAGTCCATGATGAGCGAATCGGCGTCGGTCGTGTGTTCCACCTGTTCCGGTTGCCAGAAGTGATAGAGCTGCGCTTGCTCGAACGCTTCCACGACGCTCATGAAGAACTGGAGCTGGATTCGCTCTTGAGTAGCGCAGGAATCGCGATCGATGAACTGCACGGCATGGCAAATGCGTCGGTTGAGTCGAGCGAAGGGCCGGTCGAAATCGGTGCTGCAGACGAATTGAGCCGGCCTGCCTGGACGGCCAAGGCGGCGGCGGCCTATCACGTGGCCTTCACTCGCCACATCGAGACTTATCCCTATTTCGCCGAACGGCCTTGATGACGGCGCATCCCTACACGACCCAGCTTCAAGCGGGCCTGGGACTCGTTCACGAGACCAGGACGCTTCTCGACCTGTGGCAACCGGGCATGGACCCGACTGAGTTGAAAGAAACGGCACTGGCGTCCGGCCTGTTCCCGGGCGTCACGGCGAGACGGCAACGCAATGTCGTGATCGAATGTTTCAAGCCCCGCTACATGGCTGAAGATTGCCAACCGGCCAACTTCCTTAAAATCCTCAAGCCGGTCCTCTCTTCGAGTGAACTGACGCAGCTTTTCTTTCTCTATACCTGCCGCGCCAATCCGATCCTCGCGGACTTCGTGCGCCAGGTCTATTGGTCACGCTTTGCGGCCGGCGCTGAGGCTATAGAAAAGCAAGAGACGGAGGACTTCATCCGCCGCAGTATCGATGATGGGAAGACCGTCAATCGCTGGTCGGATGCCACAATCACGCGGGTACGCAACTATTTGCTCGGCGCCTGTTCCGACTACGGTCTGCTCGGCAATCCGCTTCGCAATGGTCGACGGATTTCCTCATTTCGCATTGAACCCAACGTTGTGTCGTATTTGGCGCATGATCTACACTTCAAAGAGGTGGGAGACAATTATCTGCTGGGGCATGAGGATTGGGCATTGTTCGGTCTGGAAACTGAGGACGTGCTCGCGGAGCTGAAGCGATTGGCCCTGACAGGCCAGATCATCGTGCAAACGGCAGGATCCGTGGTTCACATAGCCTGGCGAGCCAAAAGCATGGAGGAACACGTTCGTGTCCTCGCTCAAGGCTGATTTCAACGAGTTGCTCGAACGGATCAGACAAGGTCGTGAGTTCTCTCACGCAAGCTTCGAGCCGATCTACTACCTGGTTTTTCACCCCAAGCAGATTCTCGAGGTTAAGCGACAAACGCCAGGCTGGATTGCCCGGCTACGCAACGAGGGCTGGGAGGTCGAGGTCTTCTCAATTGCGGAACATGTCACCGATATCTTGTCTAACGCTCCTTTGCGGAAGGTCTGGCTCGAAGCAGACCGCAAGAACCCATTGGCCTGGAAGAAGACCAATGACTCTCTGGCGAACGCACTGACCCGTAAAGGTAAGTTGCAAGAGCACCTGGAAGCCTTGCTGTCGCGCCTGGAAGGCAAGGACAAGGCAATTGTCTTGGTGACAGACTTAGAGGCACTGCACCCTTACCTCCGCATCGGTGCGATCGAAGCACGGCTGCAGGGCAAATTTCATGTGCCGACCATTTTCCTCTACCCTGGCACACGCACTGGTAAGACCAGGCTGAAATTCCTGGGATTCTACCCGGAAGACGGCAACTACCGATCCGTCCATGTCGGCGGGTAACAAGAACAAAAAGGCCAAGCAGGTTCCAGAAATGCAGATCCAAAACCTCTTCGATCCAAGCCGAGACATCCATCGCAGCATCGAGAAAGTGATCAGCTATGGCGCTTTACAGGAAGAGCGGCTGAAGTCGGAGATCTCGGAATACGTCGTAACGGAAAGCATCGAGGAGCAGCTTGAAAAACTGCTCTCGAAGATGCAGGCGGCGATGGATTCCGGCGGGGGCAATGAAGTCGGCGTATGGGTTTCGGGCTTTTATGGCTCCGGCAAGAGCTCCTTCACGAAGTATCTCGGCTTTGCCTTCGACGACAACGTCTTGGTCGACAACCAGCCTTTTCGCAAGCATCTGCAGGACCGTTTGCACAAAGCGCAGACGAAAGCAATGCTCAATACAGTTGCCAGCCGCTTTCCCGCGGCTGTTCTCATGCTCGATCTGGCGACGGAGCAGATCGCCGGCGCGACGCTCCTCGAGGTATCGACAGTCCTCTATTACAAGGTCCTGCAGTGGGCTGGCTACTCGAGGAATTTGAAGGTCGCGGCTTTCGAGCGCAGGCTGAAGAAGGACGGGCGCTACGAAGAGTTCTGCAAGCTCTTCGAGGATGAAGTCGGCGAGCCGTGGGAGGACTATCAGAACGACGAACTGGTGGTCGACAGCTTGTTGCCGAGCCTGGCGCACAAGATCTACCCAACGCTGTTCCAGAGCGAACAGGCCTTCAACACCGCGACCAGCGAGACGATTTATCTGCTCGACGATCGGATCGCGGAGATCCTCCACATCGTCCGCGAACACTCGGGCAAGGACTACATCGTCTTCGTGATCGATGAGGTCGGCCAGTATGTCGGCAGCCAGCAGAACAAGATCCTCGATCTGCAGGGACTGACCGAAAACCTCAAGAATATCGGTGGCGGTAAGGTCTGGCTTATCGGCACGGCCCAGCAGACTTTGACCGAGGACGACCCGCGCGCGGCGCTCAACTCGCCTCAGCTGTTCAAGCTCAAGGACCGCTTCCCGATCCAAGTGGACCTGGAAGCGCACGATATCAGAGAGATCTGCTACCAGCGCCTGCTCGGCAAGTCCGGCGATGGCGCGAAGCGGCTGGGCGAGCTATTCGACAAGCATGGTCAGGCGTTGCGGCACAATACGAAGCTACAGGATGCCAAATACTACAATGCAGACTTCAGCCGCGAGTCCTTCGCCAATCTTTACCCTTTCCTGCCGGCGCATTTCGACATCCTGTTGCACCTACTCGGTGCCTTGGCAAAATCTACCGGCGGCTTTGGGCTGCGTTCCGCCATCAAGGTTATCCAGGATATTCTGGTCGAAGGAACAGATGGCAACCCACCCGTTGCCGAACAGCCCGTAGGCTTGCTGGCGACGACGGTGACGCTCTATGACTCCTTGGAAAAGGATATCCGCCGCGCTTTTCCGTCGGTTCACCAGGCAGTTGACAAGGCTTTGCAGCGCTTTCCCGACAAGCCGATCCATCAAGACGTGGCAAAGACGGTCGCCGTTCTGCAGATCCTGAACAACCTGCCGTCGACGGGCGAGAATGTTGCCGCGCTCATGCACCCGGCGATCGAAGCTGCAACTCAATCTGATGCCGTAAAGGCTGCGGTAGAAGACTTGACGGG
>JAJFGM010000380.1 GCA_021776145.1 Kiloniellaceae bacterium
CTATCCCTTCGACGAGAACCTGCTGGGCCGCGAAGTCTAGCGCCTAGAGCTATTCCAACTAAGCGCCTGCTGATCTAGGCACGCGGCGCGGCGGCCTCGCGCGGCCAGGCCACGGGGACAAGTTCGCAATCCAGGGCCGCGCCGCTTTCAATGCCGGGGTCGCGCAGCATGCGCTGCAGGTTGGGGCGCGGGTGGTAGACGACGTCGTCGCCGGCCCAGCGTTGGATGTAGGCGCGCCGGCGCCGGTCGCTGCGCTTGTTGCCGGGCGCGTAGTGCAGCGTCAGGCCGTGATGCAGCGTGCAGTCGCCGGGCTCCATGTCGAAGGAGACGATGTCGTAGTCGTCGCGCGCCGCCTCGATATCCGGCACTGGCGGCAGATCCTCGTCGTACTGCTGGTCGGGATCGAAGCTGACGGCGAGGAAGCGCTGGCCCCAGCGGTGTGAGCCCTTGAGGTACTCCACCGCACCGCTTTCGAGGCTGACCTGGTCGAGCGCCAGCCACAGGGTGGCGATCTGCTGGCCGGCAACGGGCCAATAGGTGGCGTCGTGGTGCCAAATCGTCGGGGTCGAGGTGCCGGGCTCCTTGACCAGGATCTGATCGAAGATGAGGTTGACCTTCCTGGCCCGCATCAACCCGCCGGCGATGGCCGCGGCCGGCGAGTCGAAGACCGCTGTCTGGAATCCCTGGTTGTGGTGGCAGACGAAGGTGTCGCCGAAAAACCTGCCCGTCGCGCCCTCGGCGTCGATGTTCTTGACCATGCCCGAAGGGTTGGCGATGTCTTCCTCGATGCGGTCGCGCAGGAACTCGACCCAGTCCCGGTCGAAGAACCCGCGCAGACAGACGATGCCATCGTTCTGAAAGGTCTCGATTTCTTCCGCCGTCAGCGGCCGTGGCAAATCCTGGTTCATACAACCGTCTCCCCGATGCTCCAGGCGCAAGCCTATAACAAAAACCCTGCAAAGTCAGGGGCGTCGAGACCGCTGCCGCCGGCGCTTACTCGACGGCGAACTGGAACTCGGTGCAGGTTTTGGCGTCCATGTCGTACTGTACGCGGTCGGTGAAGTTGGGATGCTTGCCATAGGTGTGCAGCGAGACGGTGATCTTGTCACTGTCGTTATAAACCGCGTGGATGGCGCCGGAATTCATGCGCAGCACCTCACCGGGTCCGAAAACCTTCTGGCCGGTTTCGCGAATTTCGGCGTAGCCGGCCTTGCCGCGGTCGTCGAGGCGGCTGTAGAAAACGTTGCGTTCGTCGCCGTCGGCGCCGGCGACAACAGCCCAGGTGCCGTGGTCGTGTGACTTGGCACCGCTGCCCGGCAGCCACGAGACCGCCAGCACCGCCAGGCTGTGATCGGCTTCTTCGTGCAACACCCGCACGGCGAAACCCTGTTCTTCGTTCGGCTTGTAGATCTCGTCGGTCAGCCAGTCCGGTGTCTCGGCGAGGCGGGCCGCCAAGGGGCTGACCTGTTTCATGATCTCGGATTCATCGTCGCTGGCGGCGGCGATGCGCCTGAGATCGGCGATATAGTCTGCCAGGCTATAGCTGTCTGTCATGGCACCTCTCCGTCGGATTCTCGATGTCGAATTATTGCCACGAATTGCGGGAAAGTTCCACGCTTACGGAAGCGACCCCAAGACGTGCTTTTCAGTCGCGGCAAACGCCTTAGAGTGGGCCGCCGAGCCAGCAATAGACTCCAGGAACCCGCAAAGCATGTCCGCCCCAAGCCCCCAGTTTCGCGACTTTGTCCTCGACCAGCTACCCGACGGCATCGGCCTTGGCCGCTTTTTCAGCGGCCTGGACTTGCGCCGCGACGGCGTACAGTTCGCCATGCTCATGGGCAACAGGCTCTACCTGCGCTGCGACGCGGCCCTGCGCGAGGACTTGCTGGCCGAAGGTGGCGAGGTCTTTTCCTACACGACCAAAAAAGGCCGCGTACAGGTGGCGCGCTACGTCTCTGTGCCGGAAGACCTGCTCGAGGCGCCGGAGCGCCTGAGCGAGCTCACCGAAAGGGCGCTTGCCGTCGGTCGTGCCGCCGAGCGGAAGAAACGCGCCAAAAAGTCGAGAAAGAAACCCGCCTAGCGGTCCTCATCCCCAATCCATAATCACCTTGCCGGACTGGCCCGAGCACATGATGTCGAAGGCGGTCTGGAAGTCGTCGATGGCGAAGTGGTGGGTGAGGATGGGCGTCAGGTCGAGGCCGTTATGGATCATGGCACTCATCTTGTACCTGGTCGCCCGATCACGGCCACCAAGAGCAAACGTCGTCTATGGCTTCAAGTGTCTCGTCGACGGCGAAGGTGCCTCCGAGGCGTTTCAAGGGGCTGCCCTCTATGAGGTTGCCGGCGAATCCGGGGCGATGTTGCACGATCTTTGCAAACACGCCCTGCATGACGGCGATACTGATCAACACCATGTCACGCGAAGACTGCTGGGCGGCGTCCATCCATACCTCCAGGTTCCTTGCGAGCTCATCACCATCGAGATATGGCGCGATGGCGGCACTCGCCATGAGCCTGCCTTCGTACTCTTCGCGCGGCAAGAGGTTGTCGATTGCGTCGAGAAGGCCCTGGCGCAATATCCGAGTTTCCTCGGGCGGGAGCTTGGGAGCGACAACTAGCGGCAGCGCATGAGACCAGGCGTCGATTATCTCCGGCTTGGACGTCTGCGTGGTTTCCTCGACAAGTTCGGCGATGGCGGCACGCAGCGTCGGCCCGGTTTCGCCGGAGAGGAGTGAGCGGATCACGACCACGGTCCGCGCCCAATTTTTGCGATCATCTTCGTCCTTGAGTCCCTTTGTAGCGGACTCGGCCATCGCCAATGCGGACGGAAACTCGCTTTCTGGGTGCAAGACGGCCAAAATGGCCAACACCGTCACAGAGAATTCACCGCCAATGCTCTCGGCGAGGGTGGTCGCTTCGCGCAGAATTTCGGATCGCGCTTCCCCGTCATACGCAATAGACAGGAGCGCCAGGAGAAGTGCGCGCTCCCCGGGCTGTGCGGCGGAGCGTGAAATTGCGGTCGTTTTGTCCAATAGGGCCGTACGCGAACTCTCGTCAATGTGTCCGGCCCCAAGCACCGCCGCACAGACATGCAATGTTCTCGCTTCGAATCCAGGGAACGCGCTGCTGCTGTCCAGATTTCCCAACGCAACCTTCAGCGCCTGGCTGGCCGTCGAGCCTGTGCCGTTGGGGGCCACCGCGAGTTGTGCGAACGCGCGTTCCCGAACGTCTCCGATCAAGAAAGAGGCTTGATACGCGTCTTCGATCGACACGATTTCACCGACTTCGCGAAGCCGCGGCAGTAGAGCCGCAAGAGCCTTCCCTCGCTCGCGCAGTGTGCCAATGCGTGTGATCATTTTGAAGCAATCTTTCAGGAGATCGGCTGGGAGTCGGGGCGCCAGCTCTACGATTGTCTCGGCAGCAACCTCCGCGTCCGAGACCCGCGAAACATGGGTCAGAGCGAGTTGGAGGTGACTATCAGCGAGATTTCTAATCAGTCCTTGAAGGATGGTCGCTTTGCTTGATTGAATCTCGGGGTCGCGGCACACGCCCTGGATTAACTCCACGACCTCATCCGAGGACAGATCGGCCGTGTGTTTTTGGACATTGTCGGCGACACCATAGAAGTGGTTCTTCTGCGCCAGATCGTCGACGATAAGCTGTAGAAATTCTGGATGGGGAAGGCGCCCTGCAAGCGTCAACAGGGCTTGCGATCGTCGATAATCGTCCGGGACACTCTTGATCGCGGCGATTGCCTTGGCGAAGTCCGTTTCGGACAAGTGTGGGGTGATGCCAGAAACTGCCTCTGACAGGTCAAAATCCAGCTCCTGCAAGGAGTAACTGAACGCACGGAAGAGCTCGTCTTCGTCCGTCAGAAACTCAGCGAGAGCGGCAACGGTTCGTCCACGGAAGAACTTAATCGAACAATATTCGAGCCAGTCCAGAACCTCCGACCGGAGTTCCTTGTCCAGGTGTCTCCCCATTCCGGTGACAAGGCGCGGCACATAATATTCTTCGAAGTCAGAAAACTCTTCGATGATTTCGCGCAAACGTTCGCGAGAGACCTGATCGCTCTCGAGTGTCCTAAGGATCCGTTCAGCGTCAGTGTATCCCCGTTTCATGGCGCCCTTTTCGGGTTCCACATCGCCATCGTCGGCCGAATCAAGAGTCGTTGACTCCTCTTCCTCGTTCTCGATTGGGTTTGGAGATGGTTTGGTTTGTTTCTCGATATCCTTCTGGATCTGCTCCAGCGGGCTCTGCAGCCATTCCACTTTCGGGGCCAATTCGGTCAACTCATTCACCAGCCTCGTTCGCTCGAATTCGCTTTCGATCTTAAAGATCTGACTCAAAGCCTCCTTGAGGGCCGCATTCCTTCCTTGTTCGGAGAGATGCCCAGAGATCGCGACGAGCGCTCTCCCTCTCCAAGCGGGGTTCGCGATCTCGCGGGCAGCGGCGTAAGCCTCGCGTTTTAGGTCGGCGGGCAGGTACTCGATGATGGCGGCGAGCGCATTGACGCGATCGTGGTCGGTCTTGAGCTGTGCCAAATTCAGAGCCTGGGCGGGGGTCAGGTTCCTGGAACGAAGGAGTTCCGCAAGGAGTTCGAACGGTATTCCCTTGCCCATACTTCGCAACGAGCTGAGGCAGAGGACACACTTAACTTGGGCACCGAGCCCGGTTCTGGCGGCGAGCCGAACTTCGGGGTTCTTCTCTGCCGCCTCTCGAAAGGCTTTTGAGGCAAGTTCGATGTCTCTTGTGAATCCCACCGTCCCCCCCACCAGCGCGAACCAGGCTCTCCGCCAGCCGTTCTCGATGAGACTGCGAAAGAGAGGCAGTGCGTCGGTCACAGGCAGTTCGTTCAGGTGTTGACTGAAATACAAAAGAACGTAGGGCGGTGTTTCATTGGGCATTTTCTCCCCAGCGTTCAAACTTGCAACGATCGACGACATCCAATCGACGAAAGCGGCACGGGTCTTGACCAGGATGTTCGTGCTTTCGAAGTATTCCTCTCGCAGATAGTCTGCCAGCTTTGGGTGAGCCAGGGCGTATCCCTCCGCACGGCCGTCTCCGATGATGAATCGATTGATCGGGTCCAACGTGCGAGTCGAGAAAAATCGCTCGCCGGCGAGCAGAACACCGACGAGCGATTCGATGTCCGCCAGACGCAGTGGGCCGTGCGCCGAGGCAAACACGGCGAACAGAGCGTCGACGAGTTCTTCGTCGACTTTCTTGCCAGCGGCCTGCCACTCTTTTCTCTGCTGTTCGATCCAGTCGTGGAAG
>JAJFGM010000039.1 GCA_021776145.1 Kiloniellaceae bacterium
GCTCAGGGCGGCAGGGCGCGCACCAGCTCGCCCACAGCGTCACGAGCGCGGCGCCGGCCCCCTCGCTGCGTACCTCGGCCGGCGCTCCCCCCCCCTCACCGCGGTACGTGATCCGCGGCAGAGGCAGGCGCGTGGAGAGCACCGCGCGGCCGCCGGCAGGGCGCGCAGGCGGCCCGAATGCAGATGCGGGCGCAGCCCCTCCAGGCCTTGCAGCAGCTCCGGCTCTTCGATGACCACGGCGATGTCGCCGATCCATGGGCTTGCCGTCAGCGCCGCGACCACCCGTACGAGCATCGGCACGCCGGCGACCGGCACCAGGCACTTGCGCGACAGGCCGGCGGCGCGGGCGACGGGATCCTCGGCGCCGCGGTCGCCGGCCAGAATGACGGCGCAGAATTTCTGTTTTATGTCAGCCTTTTCCACCATCAGTTTAAGGGCTTTGCATAGACACGGTATGTCTTGTAGGGGCGGCCGCCGAGTTCCTCGATCATGCGCCGCATGGGCAGGTTGTCCTCGAGGATCCATGACAGCTCGGCGTGTTCGACGCCCATGGCCTTTTGCGCCAAGCGGATGGCATCGATGACGGCAAATCCGAGGGCGGCGCCAAGCGGCCGGCCGTGGTAGCGTTTGCGCACCCCCATCAAGGGCACGCGCGCCGTGCGGGTCGTCTTCACCTTGAGCCGCCATAAGAGCTTGATCCAGCCAAAAGGTAGCAGGCGTCCGTCGAGATCGGCGATTGCCTCGTTCAGGTTCGGCAGACCGATCGCCATGGCGACAGCCTCGCCGTCCAGTTCCGCAATGGCGATGGACTTCGGATTGACCAGCGGCTTCAGGCTTTTGGCCAGGTGATGGATTTCGGCGTCCGACATGGGAACGAAACCCCAGTTGTCGGACCAGGCATCATTGAAGATGTCGATGATGCGGGCGAGGTCGCTGTCGTAGTGGCGCATATTCAGGGGGCGGATCACCACGCCCTGGCTGTCGTTCACCTTGCGGACGAAATTGGCGACGGACTTCGGCAGTTCTTGCGTTGCGGCATAGTCGTAGCAGATCAGATCCTTGGCTTTGGCGAAACCCGCGGCCTCTAGGAACCGACCGTAGTAGGGCCGGGCATGCCCCATCATCATCGATGGCGGGCTGTCGAAACCCTCGACCAGAAGGCCGGACTCGTCGTTGATGGAAAGCGAGAAGGGGCCGAGCATGCGGCGCATGCCTTTAGCCTTCAACCACTTGGCGGCGGTATTTAACAAAAGCTCGAAGGTCTCGGCGCGTTCTTCGCCCTCCAGCAGGCCGAAGTGTCCGGTGGCGTCGTCATAACGTTCGAGATGGGCACGGTTGACCTGGGCCGAAATGCGGCCGACGGGCCGGCCGCCGCGCAGGGCCAGCCAGAAGGCAACTTCGGCGCTGTCGAAAAAGGGATTCTTAGCCGGATCGAGATGGTCGCGGCGCTCCATGAGCAGCGGCGGTACCCAGTTCGGATCGCCGCGATAGAGCGGCCATGGCACGCGCAGAAAGGCTTCCAGGTCCGCCTTGGTCTGCAGCGGACGGATTTCAAGCGGCGCCTTGGAGTCCTGTTTCAAGGCTGAACCGGCTCCTCGTATCCGAGTGTGGTGGTGGCGGGGTCTGCGACGGCGCCCAGGCGCACGTCAGACCTGTGGGGCGCCTTTTCGCGCCGGCGCTTCGGCGCGCAGGGGCCCCGAGAGGTTGGCGACCCAAGGGAAACGCAGGGCCTCCTCCTCGACGTAGCCCAGATTGAACACGGTGCGGCTGCGTGGAATGCTCTTGGGGTCTTTGTAGAGCGTGCCGAACAGCCGGTCCCAAAGGAAATTGGTGATGCCGAAGTTGCCCTTTTCGCTGTGGAAATGGTGCGCCAGGTGGCGTTTTTTGATGCGCCGCAGAAAGGCGGATTTCGGCGCGAAGGGCAGGTGCTGGATGCAGTGGCAGAATTCGTAGAAGCAGGTCGTCAGCAGGCCCGTCGTGGCGGCCGCGGCGGCGGCGGCGGGACCGCCGATCAGCCAGCCGATGGGAATGGTGACTGCCAGGATGGTCGGCAGCGTCGTATAAAGCGCGCCGAACAGGACGCCCAGGTCGTTGGGGTCCTGATGGTGATCGAAGTGGATGCGTTTCCACAGCGCCGCCGTTTGCGGCAGCTTGTAGAGGTAGCGTCCGTGCAGGACGTAGCGGTGCAGCAGATACCAGACCAGCGGATAAACCAGGATCGCGGCGATGCCGGCGACGACCAGGCTTTGGACATCCGTCGCCCAATAGAGCATGACGCCCACTCCAACGACGCTGAGCGCCAAATAGGCCTGGATCGCCGGATAGGTGAAATAGGCCCGGACAAGCTCTGCCAGGTTCATTTTGTCGAGAAAGTACTTGCGGCCTGACCAGGGTCCCATACCGATTTGCACAGGCTTTCGCTCCCAAGATCTGCCGGCGTCGGTTTGGCGGCGCCGGCGCGATGATGCAGTAACCTAATCACTGCCACCCTTTCGGGCAACAGACCGGCGGCACGACCGCGCCTACACCCAGGATATTCGGCTGCCGGGTTTGCGCTTGTTGAGAAAGTGTCGCAGTCGGCTCGACCACCCGCTTGTGATGGTTTGCTTTTCCAGCACCTTCAAATCGTCGTCCAGGCTGTAGGCCAAGGGTATGGCGGTGGCGATGCGAAAAGCCGCGGCCGACGTGTCGTCGAGGCCCTCGATGGCGGTCACCAGGCCGCGGATGCTGGCGGTGTGGGCGACCACCAGCAGGCGCTTTCCGGCGCGGAGCTGGGGAACCATATCCTCCCGCCAATAGGGCGCGACCCGCGCGGCCGCGTCGGCCAGGCTTTCGCCGCGCGGCAGCAGGGCCGGATCGACGTCGGCGTAGAGCTGGTCGCGTTCGGGCAGACGCGGGTCGTTGTCGGGCAGGGCCGGCGGCCGCGAGTCGAAGCCGCGCCGCCAGTTCGCTAGTTTTTCATTGCCGTGCTGCAAGGCCATTTTCGCCCGGTTGCTGCCTTGCAGGTCGCCGTAATGGCGCTCGTTGAGGCGCCAGCTGCGGGCGACGGGCAGGTCGCTTTGACCCAGGGCCTCGAGCATGATCTCCAGGGTTCGGGCGGCGCGACTGAGGTAGGAGGTATGGCAGAGATCGAAGCGGTAGCCAGCCGCGGCCAGGGCGGCACCAGCGCGGCGCGCCTCTTCGATGCCCGATGCCGAGAGCTCGGCGTCGGCCCAACCGGCAAAGCGGTTTTGCCGCGACCATTCGGTCTTGCCGTGGCGCACCAAAATCAAACTGTGCATCGCGTTTCTGTCCCGGGCGGAATTCTGTCGCGGCCTTGGCGCTGAATTATCAGTTCGGCGGGTTTTGCCACGCCACCCCGCGGCAAATAAACCATCTACCCCACCGCCTGCAATCGCTGTATGACTGGCTGCGATCTTTAAGGGGCGTCAGCGCGCCCAGGGAAAATATGTCAATTTCACGGCCACTTGAGCCGACGGGGGCGCAAATCGTCGAATCCATGGACGCTCGAAAGGCGCCATTGGTGTGGCTTTTGCTCGACGACCGGCCGGGCCATACGACGCAGGTCGTCGGCCTTGCCGAGGCCCTGGGATGGCCCTACGAGTTCAAGACGCTGCGCTTCAACTTCCTCAATCGCCTCAGCAATCGTCTGCTCGGCGCCAGCCGCCTTTCGCTGGAGTCCGGCGACTCGGCCGATCTTGGTCCACCATGGCCGGATCTGGTCATAGGCATGGGCCGGCGCACGGCCCCAATCGGGCGCTGGATCAAGCGTCAAAGCGGCGGTCGCTGTTGTCTGGTGCAGTTGGGCCGCAAGGCCGTCAATCGGCTGGACGACTTCGACCTTGCCATCACCTGCCGCCACTTTCGTCTGCCCGTCGACCCCCGCCGTTACGAGACCCTGCTGCCGCTGACCCAGGTCACCGAGGCGAGCCTGGCCGCCGCGGGCAAACGCTGGCGGCAGCGTCTGACGCCGCCGCGACGGCCCTGGGTGGTGCTGCTTGTCGGTGGCACGACGGCGCATCACCGCCTGACGGCGGCGGCGGCACG
>JAJFGM010000381.1 GCA_021776145.1 Kiloniellaceae bacterium
CACAAGAGCATCAAATTCACTGATATTACAATAGCTTTCCAGAGTTTTCTATCTTTCCGTATGAAAGGTGCACTCGCCAATTCCACAAACGACGGACCGCGTTCCGAGCGATCCATGCGCGACAGTGCATGGCGAGCTACAACCAAACGCCAGTTCCCGCTTGCCCAACGATTCGTGTCGACCTGATGTCCGAGAGTCTTTGCCCACCCGGCAAGATAGCGGGAGCGCTCGGCCATACTTTCAATCAGCCCCGCCAGATTTTCGGCGTTAAAAACACGGGTCGTAGGGAAGTGATTCAGGCCATGGACACGGTAGGCGCCGACCGTGCGATCAATAACTTCGATGCGCCCGAATAAAGCATCGACCGTGACCAGGTACGCATCCGAACCGAGCCGGCGATTTGCGACCGGGATTGGGAAAACCGCTTCCAGGAAGGTGCGTGAAAAGGCGTTTCCGGAAGTAAAACACGACGTGTAGGAGCCAGGGCCGTTGTGCAAACTGACCTCCCGATAATCGCCAGCTGGCGACAGGGAGGCGGGCATTGTGGCGTTTTGGTCGCGGCCTTCGCGGTCGATGATCTGCAAATAGCCATTGCACTTGCTTACGGCCGGATCGCGCAGTTTTTCCGCAAACAGTGCCGCAGCATCTTCGTAAAGGTAATCGTCGGCGTCGAGGAAAATGACCACGCCGCCATGGCTACGCTCGAATCCGGCATTGAAACAGGTGCCCTGGCCGCCATTTTCCTTGAAAATCGCCATTACGCGATCGCCATAGTGGGAAATTATCTCTCGTGAGTTATCGGTCGATCCATCGTCGACAACGATGACCTCAATGTCAGGGTGGCTTTGCGTCAAAGCGCTATCGATCGCGGTCGCCAGAAACGCACCGTAGTTGTAGTTGTTGATGATGATGCTGACTTGCATGGTCCGTTAACTAGCGAGCTCCTCGATCGTCTGTCGCGCAGACACCAGCGGGCGCGGCCGCTGTATGATAGCCTGGCGGGCTTGCGATCGATTGCCAAGCACCGACCGATTATGCGCGCCCAACGAAACATCCATGGGCGGCGACCCTTTCGAACAAATCCGCCGCCCGCGATATCCCAGCGCGGAGCAAATCCGATAGCCAAGGTCGTCAAGAGCGAGCATCAACAATCAACAGCCTAAGCGCCGCTGACGGATCCCACGCTATAGTGATTGAGAATTTGGCGCAAATCTGCGGCCAATTCCTCGCGCTCGAGGCCAAACGCAATATTAGCGGCGAGGAAACCGGTCTTGCTGCCACAGTCGAAACGCGTGCCCTCGAATCGCAGGCCGTGGAACGGAACCGCGCCGATGGTCCGCGCCATGGCATCGGTCAACTGGATCTCGCCCCCGGCACCGGTTTCCTGCCGATCCAATTCGGTGAAGACCTCGGGCTGGAGAATATAGCGCCCGATGATCGACAGTGTCGAAGGCGCCACGGCTGGGTCGGGTTTCTCGACCAACCCCTTGGCGGAAGCGATGCGTCCGTCGTCCTCGCTGACATCAAGGATACCATACTTGTCGGTTTGATCGCGCGGCACATCTTCCGCGGCAACAATGTTGCCGCCGAGCTCTTTGTAAACATCCAACATCTGTGCCAGACAGGGCCGTTCCGACTGGACCAGATCGTCGGCCAACAAAACGGCAAAGGGCTCGTTGCCAACCAGATTGCGGGCGCACCAAACGGCGTGGCCGAGCCCGGCCGGTTCCTGTTGCCGGGTGTAGGAAATCGCACCCGGTGTCGGCAAGGTCTTCTCGATTTCCTGCAGCTGCTCGTCCTTGCCGCGCGCCTTCAGAGTGTCTTCCAGTTCCCAGACATGGTCGAAGTGGTCCTCGATGGACGACTTTCCCCGACCGGTGACGAAGATGATCTCTTCGATGCCCGCCGCCCAGGCCTCTTCGACGGCATACTGAATGAGCGGCTTATCGACGACCGGTAACATCTCCTTGGGAATTACCTTGGTCGCCGGCAGAAACCGCGTCCCCAATCCCCCGACGGGAAAAACGGCTTTTCGAACTGGATTGTGCATGATCGCTGTTCTCTTCCTGTCTCACTAAGTTTGCACGCAAGACCCTCCAAGACCTGATCCCGCGTCGAAACGGACACAGCCGTGCCGTATCCCCCCATACTCCTGATCATCTATCGCGACAATGGCACAAGCCATGACACCGCCGACAAAGCCGCGCAACCGCCTCGTTAGTTCGGTCAGCCAACGCGGTTTTGTTGTTCCTCGCGGGCCGAATTTGCGGTTTCGCCAAGGTCGAAAACGGATCCCACACAATGGCCGTCTAGGCCCTCGCGACTTACACCGAGCAACGCGGCAAAGGTCGGCGCCATATCGATGACGTCAACGCCACTATTGAGATGTCCGGGTTTGACCGTCGGGCCCGCGGCCACGAACATGCCGTCAGGCAGATGATCGCCGGTACGTGGCGGGTGCGAATCGTGGACCAGTTCGCCGATCTTGGGAGAAGACACGCGGAGGATTGGGCCGTGCGTGGCTGCCTTGTTCCAACTGACTAGGAGGTCGGGAAGATTGTCGACGTTCTGGCCAGGATGTGCGTCATGCGTCTTGATGACTTCCTTGACCAGCGGCAATCCAGTGTCGAGGTTGATGACCTCCAAAAGGTCGCTGGTTAATTGGGCACAGAGTTCATCGTATTCACGCCCCGGCTGGACTAAACCCTGCGCCTCGCGGCCAACGAGGTTAATGCGTACGCCGCCGGTCGAGTCGTTGGCGTAGATCTCGAATGATGCTCGCCCGGCGCGATTGCCCTCGAAGGCGCTCTTGACAACGCTTTTCCATACCTTGCGCTGAACCGGCATCATTGCCCTTTTGATACCCGGAGGCAAACTTCGCCAACCCTTGCGAAGGACGCCCGCGGCGCCTCTGTCTTTGTCTTTTGTCGCGCCGCCTTCGAATTTGACCAGCATGCGGTCAAGAAGCCTAGAGCCGCTGATGCTGGGACCCATGCCATGGCTGCAATAGACAAACAACGTCGTTGCCTCGCCGGCCATGGCAACCAACTCGCCAATAGCCATATCGAGTTCAATATAAACGTCCTTTATGGGGTCGCCCACCGCCGCAGCGATTGCCGGGTCGTGGTCGGGACGTTCCGGATCGTGAATGTGCCAAGCATGATGACCGATGCAGTGCGCCTCGCTGAAAGTCGTCATGAAGAAGTCCCACTCGTCCTTGCCATGCAAATAGGACGACATGTCGCGCTTCTTGCGCACACGCTCGATCAACTTGGCGGTGAACGCCTTGATGTCTTTCGTAGTGCGCGGTTGCCACTTGTCGCAAATGTCGCCACCCAGCGGGTCGAGCCCGAAACGAGCCTCTATGTCGTCCGCCAGTTGCGGCGGCCAGGTCTTGAACTGCAACAGTGTGCCAGGTTCGGCGGCCGCGTGGGTGCCCCAATCGTGCACTTCAACGCCGTTGAGACCCTCGGTGAGATAGGTGTAGGCCGCATCGATGACGCATACCTTACGGCCGGCGCGGCTCAAGCGCGCCCAGATGCGTTCGCACGTCAGATCCTCGGGTTCGTATTGAACGATTTCATAGCTCAACGGATCGAAACGCCGCGTTCCGTCAAGTTGGCCGTGCGCGCCTAGACAAACGCCGTTGTAGAAGGTCGGCCAGGCACTGCCGGCCTCGAGACCTCGCGGGTTCTTGACAAGGCCCCAGGCACTGCGCTCGAAAAGAGACTTGAAGTTCGGAAGCAGACCCTGTGCCGCCCACTCGCGAACCAACCCCGGATCCATGGCGTCGAAACCGATCACCATAACGTCTTTTCTTTGACTCAAATTTTTCGCTCCACAACCCATTGGCGTTCGCCGAAGAATCTTAAATGAAACTGCCCCGATTTTGTGGAAAATCGGTTAACTGCCGCATTTTGAAGAAAAGCACCCGGGAACCCACGCGAAAAAAAGGCAGCTCGGCCCTGCGGTGCTACATGATTCAATGCTTTGGGCCGCGCCAGTTTGCCGGTAGTCGAGCAAAATTCGCCGGATTTCGAAACGCCGTAGTCATACGAGAATTGAAAGGCGACAGTATGCACCTGACGGCCATGCCGCCGCAAATCACCAGCCGGAATTTGGGTTCCCCCGCCCAAGGCCGCGCGAGAGAACTCTCAGGGCGTTCCCCTGCGGTTGACGCTTGGCACCTTCAGCCGCCGGCCGAGGCCATTCGCTCCGACTGACCGCAGACCTGCTCGATCGGCTTGCCGTCGAAATCCCACAAGGAACACCCAAGCAGGGCGGCAAAGGTCGGGGCCAAATCGGTTACCGAGACCGCGTCATTGCGGTGGCCGGGCAGGACCTTTGGGCCACAAGCGAGGAACATACCGGGCGCCATGCCGTGGTCGCCGGTTCGCGCGGGAGGCGAATCGTGTTCGATGGTACCGATCTTCGGCGAATAGACCCTTCTGATTTCACCGGTCCCGTGCTGCTTGTTCCAGTCGACCAGCAGATCGGGCAGCTTGTCGATGTTTTCGCCGGAATAGATATCCCTGGTTTTAGTGCACTTGCTGACCAGGGGCTTACCGGTATCGAGATTGACGATGTCCTCTAGTTCCTTGATAAGCTCGTCGAGGGTGGCGTCGTATTCAGCGCCCGGATCGATTACCCCCTTCGCCTCGCGTCCCTTGACGTTCAAACGTACGCCGCCGGTCGAGTTGTTGGCGAAAATCTCGAAAAATCTGCGTTCCGGCCAGTGCCCCTGCATGGCCGTTCCGACCACCGTATGCCAGACCTGCTGCTTGAAGGGCTGCAGATGTTTTTGCAGTCCCGCTGGCAGACTGCGCCAACTGCGCCGCATCAGCCCTTCAGCCCCCTTGGACTTGTCTTTAAGCTCGCCGCCACCGATTTTCATGAGAAGCTTGTCGAGCAAATAGGTGCCGGAAACGCTGGGTTCGATGCCGTGGCTGCAATAGACGATCACGGTGGTCTCATCCTGGTCAACTTCTCGAAGGATTCGGCCCAGCGCCGTATCGAGCGCTTGGTAGATATCTTTCAGAGGGTCGCCCAAGCGGGCTACCATATCGGCATCGTGTTCGGGACGCGAAGTATCATGCAGGTGCCAGCATTGGTGGCCGACGCAGTGGGCTTCGCTGAAAGTTGTCAGGAAAAAGTCCCAGCCACCCTTCTTCAGAAGATACGCTGACATCTCCGCTTTCTTTTGCAGCCGATCGGTCAGCTTTTCGCGAAAATCGATTATCTCCACTGCGCTCCGCGGTGCCAGGAAATCGCATAGCTTGCCGCCCAGGGGGTCCCGGCCGAAGCGGCCGATCAGTTCGTCGGCCAGTTCCGGCGGCGTGGTCGTCGAAGTCAAAGGCCCGGGCGTCCCCGAATGATCACCGCCGATGGGGACATGGTTACCCCAGTCATGCACCTCTATTCCGTTGAGGTCTTTGCTCAGATAGGTGTAGGGCGCATCAACCACGGCAACCCGGCGTCCTTCGTTGCTGAGGCGCCGCCAAATGAGCTCGTGATCGAAATGATCTTCGCCGACGTTCGTTTCCAGTTCATAAGTCCTAGGGTTGAACTGCCGAACACCGTCGAGTTGGCCGTGCCTAGCCACCGAGACTCCGCGGTAGAAAGTCGGCCACGCGCTACCGGCCTGCAGGCCGGGCTGATTTTCAATCAACCCCCAGCAACTCTTTTCCTGTAGGGCCGCAAAACTCGGCATCAGTCCATCGGCCGCCCAGCGGCGTACGATTTCCTGGTCCAGAGCATCGAATCCAATGACGAGCACATCGCAATTTTTGGTCAAGGCCGAATCTCCCAAAACTAGGGTTACATGGCTCGACACCGACAAGGGAGCCGGACATTGCCCGTTTCACCCCTCGATATCGCCTGCATTTCTTGGCTATCCGCTGGGCCGCGCCGCAATTGAGCTGCAGTGTTACCGACCATTCCTCCACCGCACGTGCGCACGGTCCGTGATCTAACGGAGACGGCGAATGTCTTCTTTGACATAAATCAATGCGTGGGATTGTCGGCACTACTTATCTAATCCATTAAGTATAAATCCGGTTGCTGTGCCTGTAATTCTTCCACCTGCATCGAATCCTGGCGAAACATTTGGGCATGGGCCACAAACAAACATCACTCTCGGGACGTTCCCCGGGAGCGATGCCTGACAATTTGGTGGTGGAAGCGCGCCCTGCCTATGTGCCGTCATACGGGAGCGGCACACCTAACAAACTGCTACCTTCGGGCGCGACTTGATTTAGATGTTCTGATCCTGAAATTCAATTTAATGAACTTCAGGATCAGGACAATAAGCATTTAAATCTAGTGTGATTCAGCCGCCGAAAAATGGCTCATGTAATGAGCCGATTTTCGGAACCATCCGGCTAAAGAACCTGCAGCGTTTCGTCCAAACCGTTGGTGTCGAGGTGGGAGTCGCTGATCGCAACATCCAAGGCTAGAACTGACAGGTCGTCGGTTGTTTCCGACCCGCCGGCGTTTTCAGCAACAACGTCCGATACGGCGGGCTGGTAGGAAATGCCACGGACCTGGAAGTCGGAGTTATTTGAAGTGGTCTCGTTACTGCTGTCGTTGTTGTAGTAGGTGGCCGAGACAATCAACTTGGAGAAACTGCCGGTCTCGTTCGAAAGATCGAACTTGTAGGAATTGTTGTTCATGGCTGAACCGGTCTCGGTGTCGAACATGCCCTGGCCGACGAGCGTACCGGCATCATCGAAGGCCTGCCACTTGCCGACCTCGTTCATGCCCTTCATACCCTTGTCATTCGTCGCCAGTGCACCAATGATGATCGTGACGTCCTCGACAGCATAGGGGAAGTCGAAGACGAGTTCTTCACTGTCGCCGCCGACCCCATCGCCATCCTTGTCCTCGACAGAGAAGTCGACCTGATAGGCGAATCGACCGCCAGCAACACCCAGGCCCGACCACTTGAGCTCAACAGGGGCATCGGAACCATCCCAGGCCTTGCCCGAGACCTTGATATCGCCCCATTGCTGGTCTCCCGACTCGCCGGTCAAGGAACCCTTGACCGCGGCAACTTCCATCGGTTCGACGGATTTGACATCCAGTCTAACCTTAGCGGTCGAAGAGCCACTGTGGCCGTCGTGAATTGTGTAATCGAAGGTTGCCCTGCCGACAAAGCCATCCTCGGGATTGAAGACGATTGTGTCTCCGACCAGATCAACGCTGCCATGCGACGCGTTGCCGACCGATTTCATCAGCAATAGATCCAGGTCCAGATCAAGGTCATTGCTGATCAGGTCCGCCGATGACAGTAACAGCGGCGTGTCTTCGTACGTCGTATATCCATTATCGTCGATGGCAATCGGCGGGCTATTGGATCCGGGCGCCGGCTGATAAGTCACCGAGCGAACGGAGAAATCCGAGTTGTTTGTGGTTCCACTGTTACTGGCATCATGATTGTAGTTCGCCGCAGCGACGACGAGCTTGCTGAAAGACTGGCCGGCGGAAATATCGAACCGGTAGGAGTTATTTCCCGTCTGCACCGCGGCATTGGGGCGAAACAAGCCAACGGCCACCTGATCGCCGTTCGCATCGTAGGCCTGCCAGGTGCCGACCTCGACGTTGCCACCCAGTTCGTTCGCACTCATGCGGGCAAGTTCGATGGAGACGCCGCTGACGGCGTCGGGGAAATCAAGGGTGACTTTCTCGCTGTCGCCAGCGATACCGTCACCGTCCTCGTCCTGTCCGGAAAAGCCGATCTGCTTGTCCGTGCGCCCACCGGAAACACCCAGCCCGCCATACTGTCTGACGGCAACCAAAGCCGGCTCGCCGTTCCAACCTTCGGCGGAAACCCTGATGTCGCCCCACATCTGATCACCAAGGGCGCCGGACAGGGTCTTCAGGTTGGCGACCAATGTGACAGGATCGGGAGCCGCATCGTCCAAACCGGCGACATCTAGATTGACTGTCGCCGTTGAAGAGCCGCCGGCACCATCGGAAATGACATAGTCAAAGCTGGCCGCGCCCGAAAATCCGCTCTCAGGCGTGAATACAATGCTCGGGCCGAAGCCGCCATTGGTGCCCACTTCGGTTTCAACGCTCAGCAATACCGAACCGTTGGCGGCATTCCCCACTGACGAGACGAATATCACATCGCCATCGATGTCCGTGTCGTTGCCCGAGAGCACGGAAGAATCGATGACCAATGACCCATTGTGGGCAACTTCGAAGGTTCCGTCATTGGATGCAACAGGCGCGTCATTCACGGCGCCAATGTTCAAGTTGAACGCGGCGGCTGTCTTCGCGTAGTCGCCACCGTCGCGGCCGATCCAGCTAAAGCTGGCCGTTCCCGACCAATCCGCCGGCGGCGTAAAGGTCAACCCGGCAACGGAGTTAATCGAGATTTCGGCCCCAAGACCCAGCGGCGAACCGTTAAGCGAAAGTTCACCGTGCGACGGCAGGGCCGTAATCTTGATCATCGACAGGCTGTCGCCATCGGCGTCGCTGAAGGCCTGCTTGAAGTCGGCCGCCGAGAACTCGACGACCTCATCCTCCAGTCCCGATCTGGCAGCCTCGGCTACGACCGGAATCTGGTTCGGATCGTCAACGTTGTCCGGATCGACCGTGCTATAGGCAATCTTGGTGACCGAGAAATCCGAGTTCTCGCCCTCGACCAGGTTGTCGGGGTCGGCGTTGTAATTCGCCGCCGAAACAACCAGCTTGTCGAAAGGCTGGCCGACATTAATCGTGAAGTCGTAGGTGCTGTCGTTCACCATGGTGCCAAGGTCAGGCACGAAGAGGCCTTCGGCAACGACGTCCCCCTCGGCATCGAGGGCCTTCCATTCGCCGACTTCCTGATTGCCTGACACACCGGCGTCATCGCTGAGCAGTCGGCTGATCTGGATGGTGACCTGGGCGACATCCTCGCGGAAATCGAAGATGAGTTCTTCGCTGACCTCGGTTTGGATTTCCACGACACTGCTGGTGCCAGTGCTGATCGCCACTGTCTCGACCTCGCCGTCGTTCCAGGCGGCAAGCAGATCCGGGTCGACGCCGTTGGTGGCCCAATCAAGGAGGCCGGGGTTGTTCTTGATGGCGTCCAGAACGTCATTGAAAGAAATGCCGGTGTTGTTTTCGCCCCATGCGGCGACATACATCATCCGCATGCCCATATCGATGCCAGTCTGGACCATCTCTTCGACGGTGAAGGCACCGTTCTTGATGTGCTTCAGGCTCGGCATCTGCACGGAGATATCAACGGGAACCTCGGCGGCCTCGAAGACGTCGTAGTAAGGCATCTCCTTCGGCGTCGCCATAAGGTCGGGGCTGCCGACGGAAATGCCGTTCGCCTTGGCCACGTCATAGAGCGCCTGGATGCCCTTGTTGCCCCACTCGGGCAGCCAGTTCATCTGCATGCTCAGTTCCATGTGCTGGGCGGTGGCCGCGACCTCCTCCATCAACTCGGCATATTCAGCGACGTATTTTTCGGGCGAATAGTCGGGAATATTCGGCGTGTCGAGCTTCAACGACGTCTCCGGACCGAACATCAGCATCGGCACGCTGGGATTACCGTCGAACTCCTCGACCAGGGCCTGGTACATCTCGGTCAGGCGATCCATGACCTCCGAATCCCAGCGCCGGACGGCCCAGCCACTGTTATTCTTCTGCGCTTCCAGACCGCCGTGCCCAGGCGACCCACCATAGGTCTGGTGGTCGTCGACGATGTACTTCGGCACGCCGGCCGTGTAGGGATTATCCGCCAGACTGTGGAAGGTCTGGGCGTAAGGCGTAATCGTCACCTCTTTGCCCATCGCCTCGGCCCGTCCGATTGCGTCATAAATGCTTGACCAGTCGTACTGGCCTTCTTCCGGTTCCAAGGTGTACCAATTCGGGACGATGACGATACCCTTGACCAAGGGGTCATTGGCCATGTTGAAGAGCTTGTCCGGCCAGCTGCCGTCCTCGCTCTGGAAGGCCTTGGCCCAGACACCCGACAGCTCGTTGCTGTAGGTCACACCACTCGGATCCGGCGGCGGTGTGTTGTTGCCGGTACCGCCGCTGTCATCGGGGACATAGGTGGTCTGAACAGCGAAGTCGATCTGGTGGTCGGCGCGGCCACCATCGACGCCCAGACCCTTTTCGTCCCAGGTGACCAGCCGTTCCGATCCGTCGAGGCCCGTGCCCGTAACCTCGACGTCGCCCCAGGTTTGATTGCCGAGGTCGCCGACGACATTGGTGGACGTATTGACCGTGACATCGCTGCCGGCCTCGCTCGCAGTCGGCGCTCCGGTCATCAGCGTGGCGCCAACGTACCCACTGCCATCGTGGCCCAGCCATCCAAACTCTGCCGTGCCCTCGTAGTCCGCGGCCGGCGTGAAGAGCAAACCGCCAATTTGCTGCAGTGAAATTTCCTGACCAGGCAGAACGTCCTGACCGTCAAGGGTCAAGGCACCATCGCCGGAAAGCCACGAGATTTTGATTTTCGACAGCGACGAACCGTAACCGGCGGCGGCGAAGGCGGTTGCCAGCTCACTGGCGAGAAAACCGATCGTTCCGTTCTGATTGCCATTGCCGGACGAGGCATCGAGGTGACCGGTGAATCGCTCGAGTGCCTCGCTGGTGAAAGGCAGTCCGGCGCGTGGGCTGCCAAGCCGCAGGCCAAGCTCCCAGTTACCACCTGCTTCCGCCGCGCCGGTGCGATCCCTCGAGGCGGCAACCGCGGTTCCCGTGACGTCGGCAAGGCGCGCAATAAGATCGCGACCGGCCGCGCCAGCCGCTACATCGCAGCCATAGATGTGAATCTCGCCGTTCTCGGCAAAGGCATGGCTCCAGGCGCGCAGGGACTCGGCATAGATTTCAAACGTGGCGGCAGAAAGAACGGCTTCGCCAAGCCTGATCTCGCCCGCACTGCCATGTGATACAATGTGCAATTCAGCAACCGGCGCGGCGGCCAAGAGATGCCGAGTCAGTTCCTCAAGGCCGTTCTTACTGCCGTCGAGGACATTGATCTGATAGCCATTTCGGGTACCGTCGGCCAACACGGCATAGTCTTCGATCGAGGAATCAAAGACGACCAAGCTCGTGCTGGCGGTATTGGCGACGACGCACGGATTGGGATTGAAAGGTGAGGCCTGCCGCGAACCAAAGCCCGCGACATCATGGCGGTCCAGGGTCTGCGCCAATTCGTCCCTGTTCCTTCCGTCTTGGAACCGAGGCGGGCCGTACATCCTGTACTCCGCGTTGCTCATTGTGCTCTCCAGAGGATTTTTCATATTTTTGCGATTTGTTTGTCTCAATTTGAACAGAACTTGCTTGACAAACGATTAAACGTTCTACCACTGATTGATTTTTCAGAACCGGATATCACGTATAATTCAGACGCCCGAATGACCTGGGCACGAGCACCTGACGTGCTTTGCCGAAAGAACAAATCAACGCGTCCGCCTGCCACCGAACGCCATCTCCGCAGAGACGAAGTGTCCGGGTTCGAAGCATTCGAAAGAACATTTGCGACACCGGCAGGCGATTCCACTGGTTGTGAATAGACACCGCGAAGTAGGCTCGCGATGCTTACCGGCCTGCCTTCAAGGCCGCCAATAAGTCTCACCAAATCGTGTCGAACGGACACTCGTGCATCGGATATTTGAGTGTGTTGTTTCATTTTTTTTCTCGGTTTTTCTTTAGCGTCTTGAGCATTTTTTGTATTTACGAGACGTTAACGAGGTTTCTACGAATCCAACGCATGTCTCGTCTAGAACCCGAACACTACCACCGGATTTGAATTTTCTGGTGTGTTAAAGTTGGTCCAGGGTTGTGGCTTTTTTGTGAAACTATTATTGACTTCAATTCATTTTTTCTGCGATTAATGATTTTTTTACTTAGATAAATAAAGTATAAATATTCTGTATCCCACCGTAGGATGATGCATTCGAGGCCCGGTTATGATGCTGGTCCGTTACTTTCCATAAACGCGGGGCAGCGGTGAGCGGAGCACCCGTGCGTAAGAGAAAGCTGCGGTACCGGGACAGGATAGACTTCGCAGATGATTGCTCACCCGGCACGACAGCAGTGGTCGACACGGCAACTCGTTGGAAGCGCAGGCCTGACTTGCAGGTGCTGGCAGGGAAGAGGCATGGGCAGGAACTCGAAGGGCCGCCGCGGCGCCCCTTTGGAGTCACATCAGCTACTGGGTGACGGTTCGACTATTCACGCATAGGTAGATATTGGCTGGAGCCCATTGAGGCACCAACTCAGCCACTCGCGACAGGCCTCAGTAGGCGTTTTTGTCGTTGAAGGCGACGAGGAAGGTCCTGACGAGGATCTTGAAGTCGAGCCAGACGGACCAGTTATCGATGTAGTAGAGGTCGTGCTCGACGCGCTTGCGGATCTTCTCGACAGTATCGGTCTCGCCGCGCCAGCCGTTCACCTGGGCCCATCCGGTGATCCCCGGCTTGACGTTGTGGCGCGCCGCGTAGCGCTCCACGACCTCTTCGAAGAGCCGGCCCTCGGCCTTGGTCGAGAGCGCGTGCGGGCGCGGCCCGACCAGCGACATCTCGCCGAACAGCACGTTGAAGAGTTGCGGCAGCTCGTCGAGACTGGAGGAACGCAGGATACGCCCGACCGGA
>JAJFGM010000382.1 GCA_021776145.1 Kiloniellaceae bacterium
CGATCCCTCTTCCAGGGCATAGGCAAGGCTGAGAAAAGTCATGGCGGCAACGCCATAACCGACGAATTCGTCGAGGACGAAGGTCGAGGTGCTGAAAAAACTGCGGAGAACGATTTCAAGGACGATATGCGCCACCATGGCGACCAGCAACACCGCCGAAAGCACCGCCGCCAGCTTGGAAAGCGCGAACACGGCGGCCTGGAATTGGCGCATGAAGAGGCTCCCCAGTGGCGGATTTGCCGAAATCGTTGGCAGAATCGCCAATATCGATGGTGACCGGGTCGAACGAGATTTGCGCGAGAAGTGCGCGGCCACACCGCCGCCTGTGACGGTCGGCGGTGTGGCCGCGAGATCCTACTTTCCGGTCCGCTGCTTGTATTCGGCGAGGATCGCCGCGCCGGTATCGCCGGTTTTGACCAACCACTGCGCGACCGCTTCCTTGCCGGCTTCCGATAGCGCACCAAGATAGCCGCCGTCGACTCCTTGAACGATGGTCAGGCCGTTCGCCTCCATTTCGGCATAGTTCATCGCGACACGCTCGACCGCCAAATTCCACACGAGATCGCCGGCCGCCTGCGCGGAGTCGAGAACCGCCTGCTGCTGCTCGGCGCTGAGGCCGTTATAGGTGTCGAGGTTGATATGAACCATGTTGAGCGGCATGGCATAGTTGATTTCGGTGAAGTGGCTGAGGTGCTCCCAGAACTTGGCATTGGTGCCGCCTTCGGCCGAAGTCAGGACGGCCTGAATGCCGCCGGTCGAAAGCTGCGGCACGACATCCGCCCACGAAAGCTGGATCGCCGCCGCCCCGGCCGCCTTCAACGTGATCGTGCCGTTGGCATCATAGGTCCGGATTTTCAGATTCTCGAGGGCGGCCATACTGTCGGCCGGTTTTTTCGCCCAAATACCCGAGGGCGGCCAGGGCGAGACCCAAAGCAGCTTCTGATTATTGTCGGCAAAGACTTTTTCGTAGTGCGGTTTGGCGACTTCGTAGAGGATCCTGGCCTCTTCGGCAGTGGCCGCCAGGAAAGGCAGCGACGGCAAAAGAAACATCGGATCGATGCCGCCGAGAGGGCCGACATAGGTGTCGGCGATCGGCAGGGCGCCGTCGCCGACCGCATCGAGTTGGTCCTTCGACTTGTAGCCGATGGCGCCGCCGAAATGGTGCACGATCTCGATGTCGCCGCCGGTCTTTTCCGCCAGCAGCTTGGCGAAGAGCCGGTCGCCCTCCGCGTGCAGCGAGGTCGCGTTGTATTCGTTTGCCATGTCCCATTTCTGGCCCGCCTCGGCAGCGCCGTACGGCATGGCCCAGATCGTCGCCGCCACAAGGCCGGTGGCCAGGGCCAGCCGCCTGGAAAGCGCTGCTCCTTTGACTGTCATTAGCTCTACTCCCTGATTGCAAAGTTTGTATTTGAAAGCCGGATATTGTTTTTTGCGGCCAACTCCTGCCACACAGTAGGCCAGCAGCAGCCAGTGCTTGTCCAGCAATCGGCGCTGTTCGCCTATTATCAATATAAATATCCTCATGCGAACACCCCGCGACAGATGCAGCCTTCTTCCCGCATTCTGCATCCACGCTAAGCTCTTTAGCGGACGCATGAAAAATAAGGACCAGGCGACATGGACTACGACATTATCGTCAAAGGCAACAATCTGCGCCTCAAACAGGGCTTCCTGGGCCTGGCCAACGCCACCTTGGTGTTCAGCGCCGACGGCCCGCTGCTCTTCGACGTGGGTCATCACGTCAACCGGCCCGAGCTGCTGGCCGGACTCCAGCGCCATGGACTCGCGCCCAAGGACGTCAAGGCTGTCTTCCTGTCGCACCTGCACTTCGATCACTGCAACAACATCGACCTTTTCAGCCAATCCAAGGTCTACGTCAGTGAACGGGAATGGGACTATGCCGACAACCCGCACGACGACGATCCCTTCGTGCCCTGGCTGATTCGCGAGCAACTGAAGAAACACGATCTCGCGCTCATGCCGGCGGAGGGCCGGATCGCCGAGGGGGTCAACGCGATCGCGGTGCCCGGCCACACACCGGGGTCCTATGGCCTGGTGCTGGACACCGCCGACAAGGGCCGCGTGGTCCTCGCCGGAGACGCCATAAAGTACGCCAAGGAGGCCCTTACCGGCCAGTGCGACATGGCCTTCGACACCCAGGAGACTGGCAGCGCTTCGATCCGCCGCATTCTCGACATGGCCGACCGCATCGTGCCCGGCCACTTCCCCGAACTGATCAAACGCGACGGCGTTTTCATCTGGGAGGATACCGCCGCCTTCGAATTGCTGGTGCGATGACAACGGCAAGGCTCGATAGATCCGGTCGCGACACAGCCAAGAAGCGCGACGGGCGGGCCCGACTAATGCCCCGCCAATTCAACGGCCAAGTCACGGGACCAGGCAGCGGCGATGCCGCTCTCGATTGTTTACAGGCAGCCCCGGCATGACATCGCCCGAATTTCAGAGCCTGCTGGCAAGCAGCGCCCGCTCCACGGCCAATCCCGACGCAAGCACTGAAGAGGCCGTTGCCGCCTATCGCCGCTATTGCGACGACTGCCGGGTGATCGACGGTGTCGTTCCGACCATCGCGCCGACGACCCTTGTCAAAAGGGTTAGCGTCTCGGGACTGACAGCCGAATGGATCATCGCGCGTAACGCCGATCCGGATCTGAGACTTCTGTTCATCCACGGTGGCGCTTTCATCGCCGGATCGCTGGACGGTTACCGTCACGAAGTCGAGGCGTTGTCGCTTGCCAGTGGCATGGCGGTTTTGGCGGTCGACTACCGCCTCGCGCCGGAACATCCCTACCCAGCCGGACTCGACGATTGCCTCGTCACATGGCAGTGGCTCCTGGCAAACGGGGCGAAATCCGCGGGCGCGCCCAGGGCGGCTTTCCTGGCCGGACCTTCGGCGGGCGGCAACCTCTCCCTGGCCCTGATGCTGCGTCTTCGCGACGAGGGAAGGCCGCTTCCTAGAGCCGCGGCGGTCTTCTCGCCGGCAGCCGATTTCACCTGTTCGAGCCCCTCGATGACGGAGCGTGCCGAGCTCGACCCGAGCATCGATCCGCAAAGCGTTTCCTGGGTCGCCGGCTTGTACTTGCCCGCCGGCACGCCCTTGGAACATCCGCATGTATCGCCAGTCTTCGGAAATTTCTCCGGCCTGCCACCCTTCCTGGTCCATGCCGGCGAACGCGAGGTCATGCATGATGATGGCAAACGCGTTGTCGAAAATGCACGACAGGCGGGAGTCGACGCACATTTCAAGACCTTGCCGGGAATGATCCACGGCATCGAATATTGGTGCCACTTCGTACCCGAGGGCCGAGCCTCGCTCAACGAGGTTGGCGCCTTCCTGAAGAGCCGGGCCTGATACGCCGTCGACGGCGGCCGGCGAAATCGCCTGTCGCGGCTTGGCCACACTTGCATTAGCCTCCGTCCCTTGAGCGGCGCCGAGGGAAACAAGCCATGCAAGTGAAAAAGAGCGCATGGAATTTGACAATGAAACGCATCCTTCTTGCCTTGGCGATTCCCTGCCTCCTTGTCGGCGCACCCTTCCCGGTTTTCGCCCAGTCACAGGATTTGATGGCGGCTTATCGGCAATACGAAGCGTTGCACGCTCAGGGCAGGTACGCCGAAGCCGAACCCTTCATCCGCAAAGCCCTTGAACTGGGCGAAGCCGAGTTTGGGACCGATCATCCAGCCTATGCAGGCCTGATCGGCCAACTGGCACAGCTCTATGGCGCCCAAGGCCGCACCAGCGAAGCGGAGCCGCTCCAGCAACGGGCCCTGACAATCCGGGAAAAGGCGCTCGGTCCCGAACACCCCGATGTCGGGCAGGCGCTCAACAACCTGGCGCTGTTGTACTACGCCCAAGGCCGCTTTGACGCGGCTGGACCGCTTTTTGAACGCGCCCTGGCGATCATCGAGAAAGCGCTGAACCCCGAACATCCAATTGTCGGGCAATTGCTCAACAACCTGGCGGAGCTAAAACGGGCTCAAGGCCGCCACGGCGAGGCGGAACCGCTCTATAGGCGCGCCCTCGCGATCAAGGAGAACGCCCTCGGCCGCGAGCATCCCGAGGTCGCGGTGACACTCAACAACCTGGCCGAGCTGTACCGCACCCAAGCCCTCTACAGCGATGCGAAGCCACTTCAAAAGCGAGCCCTGGCGATCCGCGAAAAGACTCTCGGCTCCGAACATCCCCTTGTTGGACAATCGCTCAACAATCTTGCGCTCTTGTTTTACGACCAGGGCCGTTACAGCACGGCGGAGCCGCTTTACAAACGCGCCCTGGCAATCGCCGAGAAAGCCCGCGGCCCCGAACATCCCGATGTCGGGCAATCGCTCAACAATCTGGCTGAGCTGTACCGAGCTCAAGGGCGCTACGGCGAAGCGGAGCCGCTCTACAAACGCGACCTCGCGATCAAGGAGAGAGGCCTCGGCCCCGCACATCCGAATGTCGGACAATCGCTCAACAACCTGGCGCTCCTGCATATCGCACAAGGCCGCGTCCCAGAGGCGGAGTCGCTCTTCAAACGTGCTTTGGCGATCTGGGAGAAAGCCCTCGGCCCGCACCATTTCAATGTCGCGTTGGTGCTCAACAACCTGGCTTCGTTGTACGAATCTCAAGACCGCTATGGCGCGGCAGAACCGCTGTTCCGACGCGCCCTGGCGATTAATGAGAACGCCCTTGGCCCTGCGCATCCGGAAGTCGGGACCGTGCTCAACAACTTGGCGGGACTGTACAAAGATCAGGGCCGCCACGGCGACGCGGAACCGCTCTTTAAACGCACCCTGGCGATCTATGAGAAAACTCTTGGCCCCATGCACCCGCACGTCGGGACAGTCCTCAATAACCTGGCGGAGCTTTACCGAGTCCAAGGCCGCATCAGCGAGGCAGAGCCGCTCTACAGGCGCGCCCTGACGAGCTATGAAAAGGCCCTCGGCTCCAACCATCCGAATGTCGCGAATGCACTCAACAATCTGGCCGAGCTCTCTTGGGCGCAAGGCCATCGAGACTTGACTCTCGAATACATTCGCCGCGCCAGCGCGATCCATCGCGGCCGGGCGTCTCGGAGGAGCGGCGAACGAAGCGCCGGCGGCGTGCGCGAGCAGATCAATGTCCGGCATCTATTCCTGCGGCATCTGGAGGCGACCATCCAGGACCCGACCGACGCCCTCGCGGCGCGCGGCGCGTTGACCGCGGAGGGATTTGAAGCTGGCCAGCTTGCTAGTGCCACCGGGGCCGCCGCGGCGGTCTCGCGCATGGCGGCACGGTTTGCCGCCGGCGACGACGCGCTGGCCAGCCTGGTGCGCGAGCGGCAGGACGCAACGCGGCGCTGGCGCCAACTCGACGAGGCACTGTTGAAAGCC
>JAJFGM010000383.1 GCA_021776145.1 Kiloniellaceae bacterium
AAGCGGAATCGCATTGGTTTCAAGTGTTTGGTGCCCTTTCGATCCTGTGATTCAACGATAGGAATGCGGGAATGGGGCACGAGACGCGGCGGGTGTTGTCTCGGGGCGCTATGGTCCTCGGGCCGGACCTATCAGCCGGACTGTACGAAATCGGGTGAGCGAGCGTCGGATCAAGGTGAGAAAAGGCCGCAAGACGAAACCGCCCGCCGCGCGCAAACGGCGGAAAATGCCGCGTGCGATGAAGGGCAGCCTGGGCGTCCGCCTGCGCAACTATTTTCTGGCGGGCATTCTGGTGACGGCGCCGGTCAGCATCACTTTTTGGCTGGCCTGGAAAATGATTACCTTCGTCGACGACACGGTGACACCGTTGATTCCGCCGCGTTGGAACCCGGAGACCTACCTGCCATTCGGCCTTCCGGGCCTTGGTCTCATTGTCGTCCTGATCTTTCTCACGCTGGTCGGCTTCCTCGCCGCCGGCTATGTCGGAAAACTGATTACACAGGCCAGCGATCGGCTGGTCGCGCGCGTGCCTATCGTGTCCTCGGTCTACAGCTGGACCAAGCAGGTCTTCGAGACTGTTCTATCGCAGAAATCCTCGGCTTTTCACGAGGTGGTGCTGGTCGAATACCCGCGTCGAAACTGTTGGGCCGTCGGCTTCATAACCGGCCGCACGGAAGGCGAAGTGCAATCCTTGACCGAGCAGACCGTGCTCAATGTCTTCATACCGGCGACGCCAAATCCGACGACCGGGTTTCTGCTCTTCGTTCCGGAAAAAGACGTCCGGCCACTCGACGTGAGCATCGAAGAAGGCATCAAATTGGTGATATCGGGCGGTATCGTCGCGCCGAGCAAGGTCGGAAAGGAAGACGATTGGCGCAGTATGACGGTTACCGCCGACGATCAGACTCGTGCCCGGGCTGAAGAGGAAGCGCATGGCCGGGCGGAACGCGGCGAGCCGCCCCTGGAGACCGCGGAACTGGCAAAATCGTTGCGCCCCGGGCTCTTCGCCCGCCTGCGCAACTATTTCTTTGCCGGCATGCTGGTCACCGCGCCCATTGCAATTACGCTGTGGCTGTCCTGGGAGTTCGTGTCCTTTGTAGACGGCAAGGTGAATCCCCTCATTCCACCGCGTTGGAATCCGCAGACCTATTTGCCCTTCAGCCTTCCGGGCCTGGGACTCCTTTTGGCGATCGGCGGTTTCATCGTCATCGGATTTACGACAGCCGGCTTTCTCGGCCGCGCGCTGATCAACTGGAGCGAGCGCATCATGGACAACCTGCCGGTCATCCGCAGCATCTATAGCGCCGTAAAGCAGATCTTCGAGACCGTCTTCAAGAAGCAGTCGAATGCCTTTCGCGAAGTGGTGCTGGTAGAGTTTCCGCGCACGGGCGCGTGGGCCATCGGCTTCATAACGGGCAAAGCGGCCGAGGAAATCAACCGCAACATTCCGGAAACATCCTACAATATCTTTCTCCCGACGACGCCCAATCCGACCTCGGGCTTTCTTCTGTTCATTCCGATCGGCGAGACTCGCAAGCTTAAGATGTCGGTGGAAGAGGGCATCAAGATGGTGGTCTCCGGTGGCATCGTGACGCCGGAGAGTCGCGCGGAAAAGCAGCCGGACGACGCTTTCGATCCGGCGGCGGCCTGACTGCCGAGTGCCCAAGACCGTGCACGGGCGGCTGCTTAGCCAGAGCTGAGGAAGCGCACAGCGGCATCGCGTTCGAAAAGATAGAGCAGCACGCGCAGCGCCGTGCCGCGGTCGCTTTGCAGATCGGGATCGCGGTTTATGACAAGACTGGCATCGTCGCGCGCCGCCGCCAGCAAATTGGCGTGCACCGCCAGATCGGCGACGCGAAATTCCGGAAAGCCACTTTGCCGGGTGCCAAGCAGTTCGCCGGCGCCGCGCAGACGGAGATCCTCTTCGGCGATGCGAAAGCCGTCATCGGTTTCGCGCAGGATGCGCAGCCGCGCCCGCGCCGTCTCGCCAAGTGGCGACTGATACAACAACAGGCAGGACGAGCGGGTGGAGCCACGGCCGATTCGGCCGCGCAGCTGATGTAGCTGGGCCAGGCCGAACCGTTCGGCGTGTTCGACCACCATGACGCTGGCGGCGGGGACATCGACACCGACCTCGATTACCGTGGTGGCCACCAGCAGGTCGATGCTCCCTTCGGCAAAGGCGGTCATGGCCGCGTCTTTTTCCGCTGCCTTCATACGTCCATGCACCAGGCCGACTCTTTCGCCGAAGCGGGCCTGGAGATCGGCATGGCGCTGGTCGGCGGCGGCAAGATCGATCGCTTCGGACTCTTCGACCAGGGGGCAAATCCAAAAGATCTTTGCGCCCGCCGCCATGGCCCGCGCCGCGGCATCGGTCACCTCGCCGAGGCGTTCAAGGGGCAAAACCCGCGTATCGATGGCTTGTCGCCCGGCCGGCTTCTCCATCAGGCGCGAAGTCTCCATATCGCCGTAGGCCGTTAGCATGAGGGTGCGTGGAATCGGCGTCGCGGTCATCACCAGGACATCAACGGCATGTCCCTTCGAGGTGAGGTCGAGGCGCTGATGGACGCCAAAACGATGCTGCTCGTCGACCACGGCCAACGCGAGATCGTGGAATTCGACGTCCTGCTGGAACAGTGCATGAGTGCCGACGGCGAGAGCCGATTCGCCGGAGGCTAGCCGGCCGACGATGGCTTGGCGCGCCTTGCCCTTGTCACGCCCGGTGAGCAATTCGATGCCGACGCCGGCCTTTTCGGCAAGGGGGCGCATGGTCTTGAAGTGCTGGCGCGCGAGGATATCGGTCGGCGCCATGATCGCCGCTTGGCAACCGGCTTCTACGGCGGCCAGCATGACAAGCAGCGCGACCATTGTCTTGCCGCTTCCGACGTCGCCCTGCAACAGGCGCAGCATGCGCGTGTCGGCGGCCATCTCGGCAAGAATTTCAGCAACCGCGTGGTCCTGAGCACTTGTCAACTTGAACGGCAAGGCCTCGACGGTCACGCGGCGCAGACGGCCGTCGCCCGTAATCGAACGGCCGCGCCGCTTGGCGAGATGGCGGCGTACCAACGCCAGGGCCAGTTGATTGGCCAACAGCTCGTCAAAAGCCAGGCGGCTGCGTGCCGCGGTGAGCGGCGAAAGGTCCTCGACTTCGCCTGGGGCATGGGCCTGACGCAGGGCCGCGTGCCAATCTTGCCAGCCGTGCTTTTTGCGATAGGCCGGGTCGAGCCATTCCGGTAGATCCGGGGCTTTCTCCAGTGCGTGCGCCACGGCCTTGCCGACGGTTTTTTGCGTCAACCCGGTTGTCAGCGGATAGACCGCTTCCACCTTCATGACCTCGTCGCGTTCGGCCAGGGTTCCAATATGGTCGGGATGGGTCATCTGCAAGCCGCCGGCGAACACCTCGACCCTGCCGCTTACCAGGCGTTCCGCGCCTTCCGGGAGGATCTTTGTAAGGTAATCGGGGTGAGCGTGAAAGAAGACGAGCTCGATGCTGCCGGTGTCGTCGTGGCAGACCACGCGATAGGGTTGGCGCTTGGTGTGCGGCGACTGGTGGGCGCCGACGCGTAACGTCAAGGTGGCGATGCGGCCAGCTTGCGCCACCGCGAGGCTGGGCGCGTAGCGCCGGTCGATGAGGCCACTTGGCAGGTGCAGGCACAGATCGACTACATTGGGGCCGGCCAATTTCTCAAAGAGCTTGGCCAGACGCGGGCCGATCCCGGTGAGATTGGTCACCGGTGTAAAGAGGGGAAAAAGGATCTCTGGTCGCACGGTGCTTCTTGGCCCAATTCGATCGGTCTTGGCGTCCGTCATCTTAGAGCAGGATCCACTCGGTTGGAATCGCTCCTGGAGCAGATCCGGGTCGCATGGAATCGCAAGCGGCGATCCATTGACTCGGTGAATCCGCTCTAACCGGGTTGATGACATTAGACAGGCCACAATGCGGACGTTCAGCCGCGGTGTGATGGAGTTTGCTCGAAGCGGCAAGGTGGCGCTGGACATTGCCGACTTGCGGTGGCAAGACATCGGCCGCCAGCCAGGATGGATTGGCCCGAAGTCAGCCGGTATGGGGCCGCGGCTGGGTCGCAAGGCGAGGTCATGACGGATAGTCTCGAAAAAAGACGCAAAAGGCTCGCCTTTCGTAGCAGGCACCGGGGAACCCAAGAACTCGACCTGGTGATCGGCAGTTTCGCTGAGCGCTATCTGCAGGCCTTCGACGAGCTGCAGATGGATCACTTCGAAGCGCTCTTGGATGTCGCGGAACCGGTCATCTACGACTGGGTGACCGGCAAGACGGCGCCGCCGGCCGAATACAGCAACGACGTCACCGACCTTCTGTTGTCCTTTAAGTTCGAGCCGCCGGCGCGGTGATGTTGCCCGACACGAAAACTCTTCATCCGGTACGGTACAGCATCGCCAATGCGCCGGAAGGGCAAGACGCGGTGACATTGGCGCGCCTCGTCGAGGAGAGCTCCGAGCCGACGTGGCTGCACATTACCCGCGACGATGCCTGCATGGCCCGTTTATCGGATTCCCTGGCGTTCTTTGCGCCAAACCTGGAGGTTCTGTGCTTCCCGGCGTGGGATTGTCTGCCCTTCGACCGGGTCAGCCCGCGCCGTGAATTGTTGGCGGAGCGCATCGATGTCCTGATCCGGCTATTACAGCCGGCGTCAGGCAGGCGCCTCGTGCTGACCACGGTGAACGGCTTCCTGCAGCGTGTACCGCCGCGTCGCGCCTTTGTTGACCGCGTCCTCGAAATTGCCAGCGGCAGCGAGATCGCGCCGGAGCGCTTAATCGGGTTTTTTCAGCACAACGGCTACGTCCGGGCCGATACGGTCGGCGAACCCGGAGAATTCGCCATGCGCGGCGGAATCATCGATGTCTTCCCGCCCGGCAGCGCACAGCCCCTAAGGCTCGACTTTTTCGGCGACGAGCTTGAGAAAATCCGCGAATTCGATGCCCTCAGTCAGCGCACGACTGGCGATCGCCCAAGCTTGACACTGAAACCGGTCAGCGAAATCGTGCTCGAGGCCGGCCCCATCGAGCGTTTTCGAACCGGTTACCGCGAGGCTTTTGGCGCTGCCAAGGACGATCCTCTCTACGAAGCAATCAGCGCCGGGCGCCCGCACCCGGGAATGGAACACTGGCTGCCGCTGTTCTACGACACATTGGACACTCTATGTGACTACCTGCCGAAGGCCCCGATCAGTCTCGATCACCAGGCACAGGAAACCCGCAACGCGCGCCTGGACAGCATTGCCGACTTCTACGCGGCGCGCAAAAGCCTGGAGGGCGCCGCCGAATCCGGCGGCTGGGCCTATCGGCCCTTGCCGGCGGAACGCCTGTATCTCGATGCCGAGGAATGGGACCGTCGCGTTGCCGGCAGGGCTGGCGGACAGATGCA
>JAJFGM010000384.1 GCA_021776145.1 Kiloniellaceae bacterium
CGCCTCAAGCGGCACGACCGGCAAGCCGACGATCGTCGGTTATACGCAAAAGGACATTCGCACTTGGGCCGGCCTGATGGCGCGCTGCACGGTCGCGGCCGGCGGTCGGCCCGGCGATATCATGCACGTCGCCTATGGCTATGGTCTTTTCACCGGCGGGCTGGGTGCCCACTACGGCGGCGAACAGCTTGGCTGTACGGTGATTCCCATGTCCGGCGGACAGACCGAAAAACAGGTCCAGCTGATCGCCGATCTGAAGCCCGACATCATCATGGTGACTCCCTCCTACGCCCTTGCCATCGCCGACGAGTTCGAGCGTCAGGGGCTCGATCCGCGGCGCTGCTCGCTGCGCGTCGGCCTGCACGGCGCCGAGCCCTGGACCGAGGCCATGCGATCCGAGATCGAGGCCCGCTTCGACATGCGGGCCGTTGACCTCTATGGCCTGTCCGAGGTGATGGGTCCCGGTGTTGCCTGCGAGTGCGCCGAAAGCCGCGACGGTCTGCATATCTGGGAGGATCACTTCTATCCCGAAGTGGTCGATCCCAATACCGGCCGCGCGCTGCCGGACGGCGAACTGGGCGAGTTGGTCTTCACTTCGCTCAGCCGCGAGGCCTCTCCCATGATCCGCTATCGCACGCGGGACCTGACGCGTCTGCTCCCCGGCACGGCGCGGCGCATGCGCCGTATGCAGCGGGTGACCGGGCGGTCCGACGACATGCTGATCATTCGCGGCGTCAACGTCTTTCCGACGCAGATCGAAGAGCAGATCCTGACCGACGCGCGGCTGTCGCCGCACTATGTGCTTGAGGTCAAACGCGATGGCCGCCTCGACTCGCTGGACGTGGTTGTCGAAATCAAGTCCGAATGCGCCGGCGAGTTGGAGCGGCTGGGTACGACCTGTGCCGGCGAACTGCGGCACAAGGTCAAGTCCCTGGTCGGCGTCAGTGCCGAGGTCCGCGTCGTGCCCGTCGGCACGCTCGCGCGCTCGCTGGGCAAGGCGCAGCGCATCGTCGACAAGCGCGAATTGGCGTCTTAATACCAAGGCTCATTGAAAATGAGCATAAGATTGGCCTTCAAGCGCCATGTGTCGAATTGAAGGCTGATGGCTATGCTGTGGCGTCCGGTCTGAAGCTGGCCGGAGTATTTTAAACGATCGTTTGGCTTTTCAGATCTTTGGGGGCCTGGGTCATGACTTCCGGCGTTTCGCCGACCACGACGCTGTCGTCGAAGCGGAAACCGCCGATGCCGTAGACATAGATGCCGGGCTCGGCGGAATAGACTTCGTCGGCCAGCAGCGGACGCTCGTTGAAGGCCATGTCCTCGGGGAATTCGTGACCGATCAGGCCCATGCCGTGACCGGTGCGGTGCAGGATGTGGTCCTTGTAGCCGGCCGTTTCGATGACCGAGCGCGCCGCGGCGTCGATGCCCGAGACAGGCCGGCCGGTGACGGCGGCGGCGATGGCCGCTTCGTTGGCCGCCCGTGCTGTCTCGAAGAGGCGCTCTTGCTCGCCGCTGGGGGGGCCGCAGAACCAGGTGCGCTCGTTCTCGACGACGCAGCCGTTGAGGCGCGGCACAATGATGTTGACCAGCACATCGCCCGCCTCGATCACCGCGCCGGTCTGGGCGCCGTTGCCGTGCGGCGAGGCCGAGGCCGGGCCGCTCAAGGTGTAGCAGGTCAGGACCTCCAGGTTCTCGCCGGGAAAGCGGCGCGCGGCCTCTTCGACCATCAGCGCGGTCATCCTGCGGTCGAGTTCCTGGACCAGGCGGCCTGGCCGGATGTTCTCGCGGTAGCGTTCCTGCGCCCAGTCGCTGAGTTCGGCGGCCTGGCGCATCAGCGCCAGTTCTTCGGGATGCTTGACCCAGCGCAGGCGCCGGAATGTGTCCTGCAGTGGGCGCGTGGTGATGCCGCCGGCCTCTTCGGCGGCGGCGGTTATCAGCGGGCCTCCGCTGTCGTAGCCGATGCGGGCGTCGCCGAGTCCGCGTCGCCGCAGATGGTCGGCCAGAATCGACGGGAATTCGTGGGTGTAGCGCGCGTGGTCGCCGGGACGCGGGTGCTCGTAATAGAAAACGGCATCTTCGATCCAGATTGACCCGCGCTCCAACGCCATCTTGAAATGATGCGTCGAGAGTTCGTTCATCAGCATGAATGGCGCGCCGTCCAGCGGCACAATGCAGGCGATGGGCCGTTCCCAGGTCCGAACGTCGACATGGAAATTGCTGTAAAACTGAAAGAAGTCGGCGCCGAAGAAGGCGGCGGCGTCGAGATTGTTGTCCGTTAGAACCTGGCGCAGCTCAGTCAAACGCCGTTCGAAGACCTGGGTCGACAAGAAGGCCATAGATTACATTCCGCTTCATAAACGCTTAAGTTGCGAGCCCATTTACCGCTATCCCGTCTCCCGATCAAGGGCGAAAGGCGTTTTGACTGAGCGATATACTAGCGGAAACAGCGGCCGGGCGGAAGTATTGCGGGTTGATCCGCGGCCAAGTGATGCGAGCCACATACAATTTTCGCGTGTAAGACGAGTGGCCATGCCAAAATGCCCGTCCGACGGGATGGCGGCGTGCCGGTAGGGCCGCGCCAGGCCACCCGCCCCAATTGATTGGCCCCTTTGCAGGGATCAGCATGGATAGATGGGTAGGCCGGCGGCGATGCCGTAGACTAATTCCACGCGACGCGCGGCCGCCCGTCCATTTGCAGGCCGGCCGGCATGCCCGCCGCGGTGAAACCGCGGGGCGGGGCGACGACGGAGCAGGCGGCCATGGTCTCCTCGCGCGGCTACGCCCGGATGGCAATCTCTCCGAAAACGGCGGCATAGTGACAGCCGGCCGCCGCAAGGACAAAAGCGTGCCAGATGGCGTTCTGGAACGGCAAGCTTTCCCACAGATGAAAGACGGTGCCGATGCTGTAGAGCAGGCCGCCGGCGACCAGGAGCGCGAGACCGGTGCCCGAGACGGCTACAACAAAAGGGTCCAGTGCCACCAGTACGGTCCAGCCGAGCAGCAGGTAGAGCGACAATGAAAGCCACTTCAAGCGGCGGCCCTGCAATAGCTTCAGGACCACGCCGGCGATCGCCACCGCCCAGACGAAGGCAAAGATCCCAATTCCCCAGGCACCGCCGATGGCGATCAGCGTAAAGGGCGAATAGGTGCCGGCGATCATCAGGAAAATGGCGGCGTGGTCGAAGCGCCGCAGCCATTCCTTGACCGCCTCGCGGCCGTTCACACCGTCGGAGAGATTGTAGAGCGCCGAGAAGCCAAGCATGGACATCAGCCCGCCGCCATATAGGCCGAGCGAGAGATGCAGCATGCTATCGGCGCTGGGCAGGGCGACCACCACCAAGGCCACGCAGGCGGCAAGGCCGAGGCTGAAGCCGACGACATGAATGGCGGCGTCGGCGCGCAATTCGGCAGGACTGTATCGCACGTTCCGGTTTTTTACCCTTGCGACCGCATTGGGCCCAGTGCCTCGATTCTGGAGTTTGTGCCGACGAATTTCAAGTTCGGAAAGATGCTAGTGGCTCGACACAGAGATTATGACAGTTTCACCGCGAAGATTTTGCCCGCCGGCAAGGCGCGGGTTGCGCGGTGGTGCCAACCACCACAAGCAACCCGCCCCATGCGTCGTACCTGGGCCGCGGGCGGGCAAAAGATCGCGGCCTTCGGTGGGGCCACTCGACCCTCTGGGGGCGTTGCGCTGCCCGCTTGGCGAAGATTGGCCCGATGTCCCGCATCGCGCTGCGCAGCGCGCCTACCCAGAGGGCCGATTGGCCTCCATGAAAGCGTCATAATCTCTGTGTCGAGCCACTAGGCGCCCGGAGCTTGCGGTTTTCGGCTTCCGGCATAGGGCTCGTACACTTGGTCGTGCGCCAAATTCCCTAATTGAGGACCTTGGGCCAATTGTCATCGGCCTTTCTGATGTTGCCCGGGACATCGCCCTCCCAGCGGCGCTGCACCGACTTGCTGTAGTTGAGGTAAAGCTTGCCGTCCACGACGCGCCATGCTTCGGGCACGGTCGAAGCCGTGTAGCCCTGCGACACCGCCCAGGCGCAATAGCCGCCGTACTGCGGCGCGTAGGCTTCCGGGGTCTGCTGAAAGACCGCCAGATTCTCGGCGCTGGAGAACCGCCAAGTGGCGCCATTCCATTCGAGTTCCAGATCGCCGCGCCCTTCGACGGGTTTGCCGGCCTTGAAGTAGGCAACCGGATCGTAGCCGCTGACCGCCAAGTCAGAGAGGGTGCCGGTGTAGACCGGGTCTTTGGCTTCGACCGCCGCGTGGGTGAAGAGGAGGAACGGCAACAGCAAGACAATCATAACACGCGAAAACGACATGGAAGCGCCTCCTATGTCCGGTATCGGGCTAACTCGCGACAGACAAATCGTCCTTCCGATCGATACCACAAAATCACCATGGATCACATGGCCTTGAGCGCAATACCGCGGCGCGCGACGGGCCTTTGCCGGGCCGGTCATCATGGCCTTGTCGAAGCGCCGCCACAGTGTTTGCATAGGAATGACCGCGCGCGCTATTCCAGTGTGTGGGCCCAGTGTGTGAACCCAGGGTGTAGCCCCTGAGTGTTCCAACTCGTAAAGGGACGCCCTTCATGTCGTCGACCTCGACACCGCGGCCGCGCCGCAGAGAGTTCCTGAAGGCCGCCGCCGGTGTGGCGGCGGCATCGGTTATGGGGCCCTTTCCGGCCCTTTCGGCGGGGCCCACGCTCGAGGCCAAGGCGGGGACTTTGGCCCTGCAGGCGCGGGGCGAGGTGGCGATCTGGGGTTATGGTGGTACCAGTCCCGGCCCGCTGATCAAGCTCTCCCAGGGCGATGTCCTGCAGGCGGCGCTTGTCAATTCGTTGGACGAGGCGACGACGCTGCACTGGCACGGGATTCGCGTTCCGAACGGCATGGACGGCGTGCCATTCCTGACTCAGGCGCCGGTCGCGCCGGGCCAGGGCTTTTCCTATGCCTTCAGCTGCGCCGACGCTGGGACCTACTGGTATCACCCGCACGCCAACAGCGCCGGCCAGGTTGGGCGCGGGCTGTGCGGCGCCATCGTGGTCGAGGAAGACAAACCCATCGCCGTCGACCGCGATCTGGTTTGGGTTCTGGCGGACTGGCGTTTTGACCAGGACGGTCGGCTGGTTGAAGATTTTGGCGCGCTGCACGACGCCAGCCATGCCGGGCGCTTGGGGAATGTCAGCAGCCTTAACGGACGGCAATCACCGCAAATCGACGTGCGTCCCGGCGA
This sequence comes from Kiloniellaceae bacterium, assembly GCA_021776145.1. Classification (GTDB taxonomy): domain Bacteria; phylum Pseudomonadota; class Alphaproteobacteria; order Kiloniellales; family Kiloniellaceae; genus JAJFGM01. The sequence continues at coordinate 5,245 of JAJFGM010000384.1, forward strand.
GCGCCTACGGCTGCGCCTGGTCAACGCGGCGGGCGCACGTATCTTCGCGCCGGACTTCGAGGGCCTGGAGCCTTGGTGGGTGGCGCTGGACGGGCAGCCTATCGAGCCGCGCCGGCCTGGGCCCTCCGGCCTCTTGATCTGCCCGGGCACGCGCGCCGATCTGATTGTCGATATCCCGGCGGCGGGAGAAGCGCTTTTCCGGGTTCGTGACACGACCTACCGGAACGCAGAATTCATCCTTGCGACCCTTCGATCCCGGGGCCGCCCGCTGCGCGGCACGGTTCTGCCGCCGCCGCGCAAGTTGCCGGACAACCCGATCGGCCGACCGGATCTGGCGCGCGCCGAGGTCAGGAACGTGACCTTCGAGGGTGGCGCCATGGGTGGGCTGGCGACCGCCCACCTCGACGGTGAAAAGCTGAATCTGCGGGAAATGGCCGCGCGTGGTGTCGTGTGGGCGACCAACGGCCGCAGTTCGTCGTCGCTGCAATCGCTCGCGGCGCAGGATCGCCTGTTCGAGATCGACCTCGGCAAAAGCTATGTCTTTCGCTTGCGCAACCGGACGGCTTTTCCACACCCCATCCACCTGCACGGCCATACCTTCAGGATCTTGGCGCGCCAGGGAAAGCGCCTGTCGGAAGAGATATGGCGCGATACGGCCCTGGTCTTTCCCGACGAAGAGGTCGATATCGCCTTCCTGGCCGACAATCCCGGCGACTGGCTGTTGCACTGCCACATTCTGGGGCACGCCGCAGCGGGCATGACCGCGGCGATCCGGGTCGGTTAGAGTGTCCGTGTATATCAAGGGCTAGTGGCGTTCCAGCAGCGTTGAACCGAACCGATGCAATTCCGATGGAAATCGCTATTGGGCCCTGGCCGGCCAAAGTCCCCTGCATGGTGGTTGGATTCGGTGTCCGACAGTGCGGAGCCGATGTTGTCGGCGGCGATTGCCAGGGGCCAACACGCGCGTGGAAAAACCTGTGGTTATCTTTTTCTTTTGCCGCCGTGGCGGCCTGATTGCTGCATTGGCCGGTCTTTGGCGTGGAATTGGTAGCATTTGCATAGGCTCTTGATATGAAAAGGTAGTTTTAGTTAGGCCTTTGGACATATGAGCTATTGCGAGCGTGTTTGAACGACTTGTTGTCACGACTGAGTCAGCTTGTGCAAAACTTTGTCGAGAAGCTGGGTGAAATCAGCAATTTAGCCTCGGTTTGTGTCCATTCGGTTAGCCATTCGCGGTCGCTTTGCGGGCGGAGAAGGTCGCTTGAAACAATTGAAACAAAGCAGTGGGATTCGCGACATCCGGCAGAAACACCAGAGATCTATGCTGGGTGTGACTTACGAACCCAAAGGGAGCTGCAACCGGAACGACGGGCGCCGACATTGGTGCTGGCCCTGGGACACGTGAACTCGGCCAGACCCCCGATGTGTCCGCCTATTCCCACATGGCGACGTGGGAAATGCCGGGTGGGAAATGCCGGGCGGGAACTGCCAGTAGAAAAAGTCGATGTCGCGCGCTGTTGCCGAAGGCGGGTTTTCACGGTCGATCGGGCCTGTTGGCGATAACAGACCATAAGGTTTTCAGGGATTAGGTTTTTGAGCGACAAAGGAAATGCTCGTTCCACGGCGGAAATCGCTGGCTGTGATAAGATTGATACAAACCCGTCCTTCACCGAACGGGTTTGGAATCGCCAACGGGAACGGGTCATGTCGGAGCAGTCGCCTGATCAATCGCAGATGGCTTGGTCGGAAGCACAGCAACAAGCTTTGCTCGACTTCGCGGTTTCGCAATCCTCGGCGATCTTTTATATCGCCGATATGTCCGGGGATTCGCCGGTCCGCTTCATCAGCTCGAACGTCGAGAGCATAACCGGTCACAGGCCGGCTGACTTTCTGTCACAGGCGGACTTTGGCCGCCAGCACCTGCACCCGGATGACCACGACGGCTATCGCAAGAGCGTCGAGTTATTGAAGGAACAGGGCGCCCTGACCCACGACTACCGCTTTGCTACGGCCTCCGGCGAGTACCGCTGGTTCCGAGATGAGATCCGGCTGGTCGATGGCTATGGGACGGCCAATGAATTCGTTGGCTGCATGACCGACATCACCGAACGCGTCGTTGCCGAACAGGAAAGGCAGCGCCTGGCGCGCTTGCTGCACGATGCCGTCGAAAGCATGCCGAACGGCTTTGCTATCTATGATCCCGAGGGGCGTCTGGTCCTGACCAACAACGCACTTGCACTGCCGGCTTCGGACAAGACCCGCCCCAGCGCCCTGGTTGGACTGAGCCGCAAGGAAGTTCTGTTGCGCCTGCTGCCGAACTTCAAATCCTTCGATGGACAAGAGGTGCAGGCGACCGAGGCTTGCGCCGCGGAAATCGACCAACGGCTGCAGGAACTGCGGAGCGGTTCGGTGGAGATCGAACTCGCAGAAGATGGTTGGCGGCTGTTGTCGTGTTATCCGACATCCGAGGGCGGCCAGGTCGTCGCCAGCGTGAACATCACGCAATTGAAAGAGGCCGCGACGGCCTTGCACGAAAGCGAACGGCAATTCCGCTCGATCGTCGAGGGCAATCCGTCGCCGGTGCGGGTCAGCGAATTTGGCACCTGGAAGATCCTCTACGAAAGCCCAGCCGCGGCGGCGCTGTTCGGGCGTTCCTGGCCGTCTGATTTGACGCAATCGACCATCGCCGCGTACGTCGACGAGGAGGCCCGACAGGCCATTATCCGCGAACTCGCCGAGACCGACGGCGTCGACCAGCGCGAAGTTCTGATGCGGCGCGTCGACGGCACGACTTTTTGGGCCGCGTTGTCGGCGCGTGTCATCGGTTCGCAGGGCAAGCGGGTCTGCGTCACCAGCCTCGTCGACCTCACCGAACAGAAGGCGCGGCAGGACGAGTTGCGGCGCGCGCACGAGGTCATGGAAGATGCCCTGGAATCCCTTTCGGAGGGATTCGCCCTGTTCGATGCGGACCACAAATTCGTGATGTGCAACAGCCGGTTCCGCGAGTTCAACAGGAAGAGCGCCGATCTGCTTGTGCCGGGCGCCGACTGGATGGACGTCAACCGCGTTGCGGTCGAGCGCGGCCAGTATCCTCAGGCGCGCGGACGAGAGACACAGTGGCTGGAGGATCTGGCCTCCCTCTACGGCAAGGAAATCCAAAGGACGTTCGAGCAAGATGACGGGCGTTGGTTTGAATACTCGCACCGTGTCACCCGGCAAAATGGCCTGACCGTAACCAGCCGCGAGATCACCGAGCATCTCGCCATGGAAGAGGCCCTGCGGGAGAGCGAGGCCCTGGTCCGCCGTATTCTCGAAGCCTGCCCCCTGCCAGTGCGCATGTGGAACCCGGCAAGCGGCAAGGTGATATACGAAAGCCCGGCCTGCCAGGCCCTGTTCGGAGTGAACGCCACGGCGCAGGCGCCCTATGAGCGCCTGTCGGTTTATGCCGACCCCGAGGACCGCAAGACCTATCTCGCCAAGCTGCGCGCCACGGGCTATGTGGACAACCACGAGATCAAGCTTAACCGCAGGGATGGCACGACATTCTGGGCTTCGGTTTCGGCGCGCATAACAGACTTCAAGGGGGACCAGGTCGTCGTCTCCAGTATCGTCGATCTGACAGAACACAAGCAGCGCGAGGCCGAGGTGCAGCACGCGCGCGAGATCCTCGAAGACGCCATCGAATCGTTGCCCGAGGGATTCGCGCTCTTCGACCGGGACGACACAATTGTTCTCTGCAATTCGCGCTTTCGCGAGTTCAACGAACTTAGCGCCGACGCGCTCGTGCCCGGCGCCAAGTGGATCGACTTCGTGCAAAGGGGGGTCGAGCGGGGGCAATACATCGATGCACAGGACAATCCCGAGCAATGGTTGCGCGAGCGCCGGCGCCTGCATTCTCTCGGCACGGGCCAATCCGGCGGTGTCGAGTTCCAGCAGTCGGACGGGCGCTGGTATCACGGCTTCAGCCAGGCCACCCGCGAAGGCGGCTATGTCGGCATCCGCATCGACATCACCGAGCGCAAGGAGATGGAACTGGCGCTGCGCGAAAGCGAGGGACTGGTGCGTCGGGTGCTGGAGGCCTGTCCGGCCCCGATCACCATGAGCCGATTGGACGATGGACTGGTCATCTACGAGACGCCGGCGGTGCTGGGCCTGTTCGGTTACGAGAGCACACAGGAAAGCGCCACGACGATTTCGCGCTGGGCGTCGGCGGAAGACCGTGCCGCCTACGCCGAGCGTCTGCGGCGCAATGGCAAGGCAGACGATTACCAAGCCTCGTTCCGCAGGGCCAATGGCGAAGAGCTGTGGTGTTCGCTGTCGTCGCGGGTGATCGACTACGGCGGCGAGGCGGTGATCGTAACCAGCCTTTACGACCTGACCGAACGGCGCGAGGCCGAAGCCGAATTGCGACGGCAGCGCGAAAGACTGCACCAGAGCGAAAAGCTCAGCGCCCTGGGCGAACTTCTCGCCGGCGTTTCGCATGAACTCAACAACCCCTTGTCGGTTCTGGTCGGCCAAGCCCTGATGTTGCAGGAAACGGCGCCGGACAAGAAAATCGCTTCACGCGCCGAGAAGATCGGCAAGGCCGCTGACCGTTGCGCCCGTATCGTTAAGACGTTCCTCGCCATGGCGCGACAGGAACCGAGCAAGAAAGAGCCCATCGATCTCGACGAGGTGATCGAGGCGGCCCTGGAAATGACGGCTTACTCGCTGCACAGTGCAGGCATCGAGATCTCGCGGCGCATGGCCAAGAACCTGCCGATCATCATGGCCGATGCCGATCAGATGGGTCAGGTCGTCACCAATCTGATCGTCAACGCGCAGCATTCCATGCAATCGATGGATGGGCCGCGCAAGCTTCGCATCATCACTTCCTATCGCAAGAAAACCAATACCGTCGTAGTCAAAGTCAAAGATAATGGACCAGGTATTCCCGAAGAGATCCGCAGCCGCATCTTCGAGCCGCTCTACACGACCAAGCAGGTCGGCAGCGGCACCGGCATGGGCCTTGCGTTGTGCCACCGCATCGTCGAGGCACATGGCGGCAACATCGTCGTCGAGAGTCAGCCGGGCGAGGGTGCGGCCTTCGCGATCCGCCTGCCCTGTGGCGAGGGCTGCGAGGCGCAGGACATCGGCGGACCGGCCGAGGATGTCGCTCGCAAGCGCTACAAAATCCTGGTGGTCGACGACGAATACGATGTTGGCCAGATCATTTCCGAAATCCTCCAGCACGACGGTCACGACGTGCAGATTGCCGGATCGGGCAAGGTGGCCTTGAGCAAGATTGAGCGCGGCGACTTTGACGTCATCCTAAGCGACCTGCGCATGCCCGAAATGGATGGGCCGGACTTCTTTCGTGCCTTGAATGACAGTCGGCCTGAAATGGTTCTGCGACTTGCCTTTATCACCGGCGATACCTTGAGCCCGGGGATCAGAGATTTCTTGCGCGGTTGTGGTCGGCCCTATCTGGAGAAGCCGATTTTGCCCAAAGACGTACGCGGCATCGTCGATCGCATCGTCGCAGCGCGGCTGCATTGATGGGGTGGAGTTGACCGAGTGGAATTGGCCGGGTTGAGTTGAGTGGCGCACGGGTGGTGGTCACGCCCCGGCGCCGGTGATCGAGTTTGTTGCGAGGACCGTTATGACCAGGAACGCACATATTGTCGTGGTTGACGATGAACCCGACGTTCGCGAGACCCTGCAGGAATATCTGACTCTGCAGGGTTACGAGGTAACCGCCCTTGACGGCGGCCCGGCCCTGCGTCAACTGGTCGACGCGGAAAGGCCCTTCGACCTCGCCATACTTGACATCACCATGCCCGGCGAAGACGGACTGTCACTGGCGCGGTACCTGCGCGAGTTGTGCGATGTCGGCATCATCATGGTGACGGCCGCGGGCGAAACCGTGGACCGTATCGTCGGCCTCGAGATGGGCGCAGATGATTATCTGCCCAAGCCAGTGGACTATCGTGAACTTCTGGCGCGCATCAAGGCCGTGCTGCGCCGCGCGGCGCCAAAGCCGGCGGCGACGATGCCGGAAGACGCCCCGCATACCCTCATCGCATTTGGCGAATGTCGACTGGATCTGGAAGCCCATAGGCTCTACGGCGCCGATGGCGAGGCCTTGGCCCTGACGGCCATGGAGTTCGATCTTTTGCGCGCCTTCGCCGAACGCCCAAACCGCGTGCTCAGCCGCGATCAACTCCTTGAGTTGGCGCACAACAGGAACTGGGAACCCTTCGACCGGTCTATCGACATTCGAATTGCCCGTATCCGCCGCAAGGTCGAGCGCGATCCTGGCAAGCCGCAGATCATCAAGACGGTTCGTGGCGCCGGCTATGTTTTCTCGCCAGGCAAGGGCTGAAATCGGGCCCGTGACTAATGAGGGCTCAGCCGGCCGCCAGGCTTGCATGGCTATGATAGGCCAGAGTGCAAGGCGGCGTCTGTTCGATGTTTTGCCTTAGCTGAAGCGTTTCCATCCAGTTGCCGAAGAGTTGGCGCCCGGCGCTCCGCCACTGATGATGGGGGCGGCGCGAAGGGTCGTCGCCCGGGAAATAGTTGCGCGGCAGCTTGACGTCGTTGCGGCCGGTCGCGAGATCGCGCTGGTACTCGCGCGACAGGGTTTCGCGGTCGTACTCCAGGTGGTTGAACATATAAAGTCCGCGCCGCGCCGGATCCTCGACCAGGCACAAACCCGCCTCGTTCGATTGGGCGAGAATTCGCACGCCGGGCGGCAGATCTGCCGGCCGCACTTCGGTGTGGCGTGACACGGGGCAGGCGAAACCGCCCGCCAGGCCCTTTAGGTAGGGCGAAGCCGGCTGGACGACGGTATTGTCGAAGACACCGAAACGCTTTTCGCCGAGCCTGTGTTTGGCAACGCCGTGAAAGTGCGCGAGAGCCGCCTGCGCGGCCCAGCAAATAGCGAGGACCGGAACCGCGTGTGACGCCGCCCAGTCGAATATGGCAACCAGCGCGTGCCAGTAGGTCACGCTGTCGAAGGGCAGGGTCTCGACCGGCGCGCCGGTGATGACGATGGCGTCGAGACCCTTGTCGTCGAGCTGGACCCAGTGACGGTAAAAGCGTCTGACGTGATCGGCCCTTTCGGTGCCCGGGTGGTAACCGTCCGGCAGGGTCAGGACCAGATCCACGGGCGCCGGCCCAAGCGCCAACATGCGGGCAATCTGGGTTTCAGTCGCCGCCTTCAGCGGCATCAGGTTGACCAGGGCGATGCGCAAAGGCCGCGCGAAATGGCCCGTCGGCGTGCCGTGGTCGAGTACGGTCAGTCCTTCGCCGCGCAGGACGAAGTTGGCCGGCAGACCCTTTGGCAAGAGGATGGTCAATTTTTCGCTCCCTGCTTAAGAACGCTTGTGCGGTTGCCCTGTCGCTGCGAACGGCGAAGGCGGCGGGGCCGATGAGGGGCGACCGATCGGCCTGCCCTTTCGTATTTTTCAGTGCGACGGTTCCGAAATACGGCTCTTTTAATGAGCCGTATTTCAGGGGCAGACTCACACTGAATTCGAATATTTAGTGTCCTTCCGATCCTGAGACTCAACAGGACCTAAGCGGCTTGCACCGCTTCCTTGGCAAGTGCGGCGAGCGCCTGGTCGAGATCGGCCAGGATGTCGTCGATGTGCTCGATCCCGACCGACAACCGGACATAGCTTTCGGTCACGCCCGTGGCGTACTGGTCTTCGGGCGTGAGTTGCGAATGGGTCGTCGTGGCGGGATGTATGGCCAACGAGCGGGCGTCGCCGATGTTGGCGACATGATAGAAAAGCTCGAGTCCGTCGATAAATCGCCGGCCGGCTTCGCCGCCGCCGGCAAGCTCGAAGCCGACAAGGCCACCAAATCCGCCGTCGAGGTAGGTTTCGGCGCGGCGTTGCTGTTCACCATCAAACGCGCTTGGGTGGATGACCTTGGTCACCGCCGGGTGGGCTTTCAGGTATGCGGTCACCGCGGTGGCATTGCGGCAATGCTCGCGCATGCGCAAGGGCAGCGTCTCCAGGCCCTGGATAAACTGAAAGGCGTTGAAGGGGCTGAGTGCGCAGCCAAGATCGCGTTGCAGGGTGACCCTGGCCTTCAGGATGTAGGCTATGGGCCCGAGGGGTTTCACGGCCTCGGTCCAGACGGCGCCATGATCACTGGGATCCGGCTTGTTCAGCAGCGGGAAGCGTGCGGCGTGTTTTTCCCAATCGAAACGGCCGCTGTCGACGATCAGGCCGCCGATCGAGGTTCCATGTCCGCCGATGTACTT
>JAJFGM010000385.1 GCA_021776145.1 Kiloniellaceae bacterium
GCCCGCACCCAGGGCTATCGCATCCCCGACGGCGCCTTCGAGGCGCCGGCCTCGCCGCTGCTGGAACTGCAGACTCGCCAGCCCGAAGGGCCGGAGCGCATCACCAACACGCGCTCGGTGCTGACCCGGGGGCCGCTGGCCAAGCTTTTGACCTGGCACGCCGTCGACGCCGCCAGCGACGCACAAATCCTGCGTTTTCATTCCGCCGCCTATCTCGATGAGCTGAAGGCGGCGGACCGCAACGGCCGCTATTTCTCCAGCACCACCTATCTGGCGCCGGGCGGCCTCAATGCCGTGCGTCTCGCCGCCGGCGCGGCGATCGGCGCGGCGCGGCACGTCATGGGCGGCCGCGGCGAGCTGGCTTATGCCCTGGGCCGACCGCCCTCGCACCACGCCCAGCCGGACCGCGCCGACGGCTATTGTTTCGTCAACGGCGTCGCCCTGGCGGCGCTGGAGGCCCTGCAGCTCGGCGCCAAGCGCGTGGCGGTCATAGATTGGGACGTGCACCACGGCAACGGCACGCAGGAAGGTTTTTACGCGCGCGACGATGTGCTGACGATCTCGCTGCACATGGACCACGGCGCCTGGGGCGAGTCGCACCCGCAAAGCGGCGGGGTCGAGGAGATCGGACGTGGCGCCGGCGAGGGCTTTAACCTCAATCTGCCGCTGCCTTTTGGCGCTGGCGACCGGCTCTACGCCCAGGCTTTTTCGCGCTGTGTCGGGCCGGCCGTGCGGCGCTTCGCGCCCGACGCCATCGTTCTGGCCAACGGTCAGGATGCCAACCAGTTCGACCCCAATGGTCGCCAGGTGCTCTCCATGGCCGGGTTCTACGGCCTCGCGGGGCAACTGCGCGCCTTGGCGGCGGAGGTCTGCGGCGGCAAGGTGATCATGACGCAAGAGGGCGGCTACAACGCCGCCTACGCGCCCTTTTGCGCCCACGCCGTCGCCGCCGGCCTGCTCGGCCGACCGATCGGCATCGAGGATCCGCTGGCCTACTATCCCGAGGACGAGGGTGCCGCCGAGGCGGCGGTCGGGGCGCTGATCGCCCGCCATCCGCTGCTTGCGGAGTAGCCGGCGAAGCCAGTCGAAATTTGCCGGCGGCATTGCTGTCGAAACGTCGTGGCGCGGCGGTGCTTGCGAATTAGACCCAGATCAATGTGGCAGTCCCGGAAGTGTGATTTTTTGGGGTTCCGACTGCCGGCACGACGAATTCGTGGGCCGTCGGGCAAAACTTTCGGTCTCGGAGAAATTCGCAATGGTGGAAGTACCGGAGACTGAACCGGCCCGTACGCTCCATGCCCGCTACGAAGAAGCCTTGGTGGCAAGCGGCCTCGTCGATAACGTAGGCGATATCATGGCCTTGGACCCTCGTCCTCACAGGTACGGTGAGGCCGACTTCGTATGCCATCATGGTGACACCGCGGCGTGTTTGTGGGTGATTGTCTCCGGTTCGGTTTCCGTTCGGGAGAATGGCCGAACTTTGTTCGTGCGCCGGCGCCACGAGGTCGTGGGGGAGCAGAACCTGCTCGGCAACGGCTGCCGTCGCTGGTACGACCTTGTGGTCAGCGAAAGCCAGGCGGAACTGCTGGCGATCAACAAGAGCGACATCGAAGGGCACCCGCAAACCGATATCTTGTGGCGTAACATCGCCAAGATCATTTCTCTCAAGTTGAAAGATGCCAGCGTTATGACATCGACCTTGAGCCAACAGCTCGAGGACGACACACGTATACTGCATGCCTATACGAACGAGTTTGCTCTGAGCCGGCGTCTGCAGGCGGGAGGTGGGCTCTTGACCGACTATCAGGTCGATCGCGCCATCGTCTGGTTCTCCGATGTCGTCGACTTCAGCCGCTATGTCTTGCAACTGGCGCCCGCCCGGACCGCCGACGTAGTGCAGAGATTTTTCAATGCGCAGTCGGCTCCGATCGCCAATCATGCGGGGCACATCGACAAGTTCATCGGTGACGGCCTCATGGCGTTCTGGGCTTTGTCGGATGCGGAATCCGCCGGCATCAAGTGCCTGGAGGCCTTGAGAGCCGCGGAAGAAGCCGTCAAGGCCGTCGCGGATATCCGGATCGGCAACAATCCCCTGCATCTGCGCATCGGCCTGCACATCGGCCTGGTGTTGAGCGGAGACTTCGGATCGACGACACGGCACCAATTCACGCTGATTGGTCCTGAAGTGAACAAGGCCGCGCGCCTGGAACAGGTCCATGTCGAGGACATTGTCGAGGGCGAAACCGATATCGGCGCCATACGCATGAGCATGGAGTTCCGTGAGGAACTGAGCGCTGCGGTCAGCCAGCAATACGGACGTCGCAGCAAGGCCGAAGCGAAGAACATCGGCAAAATCGAGTTTTTCAGCTGAAGCGTTCTCTCCAAGGAAATACCCGGCCTTGGCGCCAGAAGCCGTCCGGCCCGACCCGCGCCGCGGCGCCGCTTCCCAGGTCGTCGCCGCGCAGGGGCGAAGATTCACTCATAGAACGATCAGTGTCTGGTCGATGTCGTCGTCGACGACGAATTCGGCGGCGCCAATCGTATAGGTGGTGAAACCGCCAGCCGAGGCCGAGCTGCCGCCGAGGCCGCTGAAGTTCGCCACCACCGCGTCGCCGCCGTCGCCGAGCAGGGTCAGGGTGTTGGTCGATGTGGAACTGTCGAGTACGTCGCCGATGTTCAGAGTGACGATATTGGCGCCGGCGCCGTCCATGTCGATGGTCTCGATGTCGGTGACGCGGCTGTTGGCGATGGCCGTCAGGTCGAGATCCATGCCGTTGTCGAGCAGACGCAGGATGTCGCCGCTTCCAAACCCGCCGTCGCCACCACCGTCGGCCTTGAGGAAACCGGCATCGCCAATGCCGAGGATATCGTTGCCGAAACCGCCTTGCAGGCTGTCGGCGCCGCCGTTGCCCAGCAGGGTGTCGTTGCCGAGCCCGCCGATGAGAATCTCGTCGGCGGCGCTGCCGGTCAGGGTCTCGCTGGCATCCGTTCCCTGGACGTCGACCGTGCCGGTAAAATCGCGGC
>JAJFGM010000386.1 GCA_021776145.1 Kiloniellaceae bacterium
GACGGGGCCGCCCTGGCAGATCTACAGCCGCCCCTTTGACGCGGCCGAGACGCGGCCTCGCATCGCCATTGTGATCACCGGACTTGGGCTTTCCGAAAAGGCGACGATGGCAGCCATCAAGACCTTGCCGCCGGCGGTGACGCTGTCCTTTACGCCCTACAGCCGCAACCTCAATCAGATCATCGCCCTGGCCCGGGCCAACGGCCACGAGGTCATGCTCGACCTGCCGATGGAGCCCCTGGCCTTTCCCGACAACGATCCCGGGCCGCGCGCCCTTTTGACCGGCCTTGCCGAGGAAGAAATTCTCTCGCGTCTGGAGTGGGTCTTGGCCCGCGGCAGCGCCTATGTCGGCTTGGCCGGTGTCATGGGGTCGCGATTCACCGGCTCACTACGTCACATGACCCCGGTTTTGCAGACACTGCGCGACAAGGGCCTGCTGTTTCTCGACAACCGTTCGACGGAGACCAGCGTTTCGGCAATGCTGGCAAGCCAGATGGGCATGCCCTTTGCCATCAACAACCGCCTTGTCGACGAGCGCCAGGCAAGCCGCGTCGCCATTGATTCCCGCCTCGCCCAGGTCGAGCGGATCGCTCTGGCCGAGGGTGCGGCCGTCGCCATGGCCCGGCCTTTCCCCGTCACCTTCGAACGTCTTCTGGCATGGTTCGCGGACTTCGAAAAGCGCGGTCTGGCGCTCGCCCCGATCACCGCCCTGGCAAACCGCCAACCGCTGCGCTGAGACCGGGCGGCGGGGAAAGCCGGCGCCCCCCATAACTGAAGAACGGGCAGGAACACGGCCATGAGCGCGCGCAAGGAACACGGCAAGACCAAGTCGAAGAGCGGACCCGGGTCCGCATTGGGCTACCGGCCCTGTGTCGGCATCATGCTGCTGAACGACGCGGGCAAGGTCTTCGTGGCGCGGCGTATCGATACCACGGTGGAAGCCTGGCAGATGCCGCAGGGCGGCATCGATCCCGGCGAGAACCCGCGCGGCGCCGCCCTGCGCGAACTGGCCGAGGAGATCGGCACCGACAAGGCCGAGATACTGGCCGAAACCGAGGACTGGCTGCGCTACGACCTGCCGCCGGAACTGCTCGGCAAGGTCTGGCAGGGCCGCTACCGGGGCCAGGATCAAAAATGGCTCGTCATGCGTTTTCTCGGCTGCGACGCCGACATCGATCTCGACACCGAACATCCTGAATTCGCGGCCTGGAAATGGATCGAGGTCGCGGCGCTGCCCAAGGTCATCGTTCCCTTCAAACGCGACATCTACCGCACACTTGCCGAACGTTACGCCGGCTTGGCCGCCAAACTGCGCGCACGAAGCTGAGGCCACGCGTAACGCAGGGTCAATGGCAGGCGATATCAGGCGGCCGCGGCATCGACCCTACGGTCGTCGCGCGGCATCAGATCGTAGGGATGGGCCCAGCCCGGCAGTGCCTCAAGTCGCAGCAACCATTGCTGCAGATTGGGCCACTCTTGCGGATCGAGCCCGGCCTGGTCGATGAACCAGGCATAGCCGCAACAGGCGCAATCGGCGATCGTCGCCTGCGTGCCGACCAGGAACGGCTGTTCGCCTAGCGCGGCGTTGAGAACATCCAGCGCCTTGCGGCTGCGTTGCTCGAGGAAGTCGAGGACCGCCGGCTCAACGCCCTCGACAAAACGAAGCTGGAAGCGCAAGGCGGCGAGGCTCGGTACAAGGCGGTTGTTCTCCCAGAACAGCCATTCCGAGATCTGCCGGCGCGCCGCCGTATCGTTGCCGCCGAAACGATCGAAGTGCGCCGACAGATACTGCAGGATGACCGCCGACTGCACGACGGCGGTGCCGTCGTGGACCAGCGTCGGCACTTCGCCGTAGCGACTGATCGCACGAAAGTCCGCGGCGTGCTGCGCCCCGGCGAAGATATCCACGTGGCGATACTCGAAGGCGCTGCCACAGAGCGCCAGCATCAAGGCCGGCTTGTAGGCGTTGCCGGATTCGAAATTGCCATAGAGCGTGAAGGTCATGTCCCTGTCCGAACGTTCAAGCCGCCGCGTAGCGGCGTTGGCGCCATCGCAGGAAACGGTATCCCAGTACCGTCGACCAAGCCGCCAAGCGGCCCCGCGGGTTGAGTCCGGCCGCCTTCAGGGACATGGCGACGGCGCGCTGCACATGCCTTGAGCGATAGTAGCGATAAGCGCGCGCCATGTAGGCACGCGACCAGCGCTTGCGGTCGTACGCCTCGCCGTTCCCGTTGGCGGCATAGTAGGCATAGGCCAATTCATCGTCCTCGCTTTCGCCGATACGGCCAAGGGCGACCAAAAGCCGGCGCAATTTGCCGATATTCTCGGTTTCCAGGTAGCGTTGCAGATGGCTGTAGAAAAGCTTGTAGTGGCGCAGTTCGTCAGCGGCGATGCGCCGGCAGATTTCCTTCAGAACCGGTTCCTCGCTGGCCTCGGAAAGCGCCGTGTAATAGGACGAGGTCCCGACCTCGACGATACAGCGCGCGACCAGTTCACCGCTGCGCGAACCGCGCACCGAGGCCTTGGCGTCGAGCGGCAGGGAATAGCCATCGGTGAAGCACTTGAAGCTGGTGTCGAAGTCGAAATCGCAATCGGCCAGGGCCGCCCAGCGAGCCAGGGCCGCGCCATGCTGGATTTCCTCGGCCGACCAGACCTTGACCGCCGCCTGGAAGGCCTGATCGTCGGGAAAGACACGGAACAGGTAGGTGGCGTAGTCGGCGGCGTTGTATTCCACCAAGCTGGCCGCCTTGACGACCTTGACCAACTCGCCGTCGAGCTTCGCCGCGTCGAAGTTCTGCCAAGGGATATCGTCGAGAGTCCAGTGCTTTTCCGACATCAAGCAGCGCCTTGCCAAAACCACGCCGGGGCCGCACGGGAGCGGGCCACGCAACATTAGGGTACCGAGCGAAATGCTACAAAATCTGTAACATAGCCCTTCGTGTGACTGCAAAGCTTAGTGGCAGCGGCCAGTAGCGGGCATGACAGATAACCAGCCGCCAAGAGCACTCGCTCTTAAATGAAGTCAGAAACAAACATCGTTCGGCAGAATTTTAAAACCCAAATTGATCGTTTTCCCGGATTTCCCGGATTTCCCGGATTTCCCAGCGTAATAGGGCAGTCTAATGAAACTTCGGCCGCAACACTCGAACTGCCTGTTCCATCGACTCGAACCGCCCACACCGTCAAACGTCGGCTGTAACGCTAGCGCGTCAGAGGATTGCGGGCAGCTATTAGGGTGACTAATAGCGTCCGATTGACAACCAGTGCGGTTATGTATCAATATTATGCAAGCAAAAAGGACGCGCTGGGCTATGCTAAATGTTCCAATCGCCTTCCTGAAAGCACCTGGCATCGGGTTCGATGTAATGAGGCTGACGCCGGACCTGAAAACTCTTTTCCGAAGCACCAACGTCAACCTCCAAATCAGCGATGCCACTGATCTTGGCGTCTCGTTTCCGGAAAGAAACTGGCGATACACCGGTGCTGTGCAACTCTTGCACAACTGGGGGTCTCGCAAACGCCGGAAACCTGGGTTTGTGCTGTTCGACCACACATGGGCGCCAGGTGTGAGTACATCTTACAACGGCCTAATGCCTGACCCGACAAGACGATCGTTAGCCGTTGTGATGACAAAATCCAGCGTCGTCAGGACAAGGAGTGCTAAAGGCTTATTGCAGGTGGCGGCCCATGAAATTGGACACATGCTTAACCTTGGACACCGTGACAGACGAGAGCTGACGATAGGGGGCCAGGATTATTCCTATTCCTCCACCATGGACCAAGCGGGACTTCGCCAAAGTGATCCAGAGTTAGCATGGCGAACCGCTTTCGCCGAAGCGCGAGCGTTAGCGACCACGCTGGGCCGCCCTACCTATTTTTCGTCTCAAAACGCCGCAACCCATGGCTATCCATTTAGCTGGTTCAGTCGACGCAAACTCCACCGTCCGGCACAGAAAGTGCTTCCCTGGGGCGATCCCCACGACACCGCGGCGATGCATGCGGATTTCGAAGGACACCATGCTATCGATGTCACGCTCGCCGCCGATAACGATCGATGCATGGTTGGCGAAGGGTTGGCCGTAACCGTGACGGTCACGAGTCTTCAGGACGAACTGACTTTACCCCATAACCTGGATCCTGAATTCGGCAGCGTACTGCTCCATGTTCAACCACCTCGCGGGCAGTCCTATGTCGTTCCGCCGCGCGTTGTTGGGTCGCCTGGTCGGTCAGTGACGCTACGTGCTGGCGAGCAACACAGCGGTCAGTGTTTTCTCTACGCAGCCCATGATGATGCCATTTTTTCCCACCCAGGCAGGTATAGACTAAAGGTGATCGTCCTGGATGCTGGTACGTCTTCCAATGAAATTGAAATCGTTGTCGCACCATCTTTCATCTCGGCGCTTCGTCAGAAACCATTTCGCCGGTTCATCTGCAACGGAATGCCTCCAACTTGGTCTCGGGCAACTCGAGCTTTCGACGAGGTAATACGAGACAAAACCGCCCCAGCGTCACTGTGCAAACACCTGCAACTAATGCGCGCACGCGGCAACTCAAATCCCGAAACCGCGTTGGAAGCCATCCAGAAAGCGGCCGCATATACCCTCTCATCTGTTGAGACCAATGTCGTAACGTTATTTCACGGCGAGTTAGTTGCAAGCAGTAGAGGCTCACGGGAAACACTTGAGAAGTTGATCGACGGGGCAAGAATTGACGAAACAACCACCCATGCCTTGGGCGTGCTGATTGAGAATCTGGAGAGGGAAAATCACGATGAAGAAGAGTTGGTTTTATAGAAGCGGTCACGCAGCGGCCACGCTGGCGTCAGCACTTATCCTCGCCAGTTGCTCGACGTTTGATACGGAGTGGATGAGGAGTGATGCCCCAAATCTGAATCTAGAACCAAAGGTAGTCGCCCTTGAAGGCATACCATTAACCATGACCAGGCCGGAATTTCTAATTACGCTGATCGGCGAAGGCGAAGATAAGTCGAAACCGAAATACAGCCTAAAGGTCAAGTATGTCCCCAACCCGAGTGAACGCTACACTCTGAAAGTCGACCCCAGCGCATTGGCGGATTTGAAGTTCGTAGCTCAACTCGGTGACAACGGAGAGCTGATAAGTACGACAGGAACAGTGACTGACCGGGTTGCGCCAACAATCAAGGCTATCGGCACTTTCGTCTCAAATGCTGTTTCCTTTGCCGCCCTTGCGGACGAGACCGGCTCCAAAAGCAAGATTTTCGAGACTCTTGATACGATTCTGCGTTGCAAGTCGGTAGCGGCACGGGTCAACGCGTTCAAGGATTTCAAAGAGCTAGTTGGACTGTTTCACTATCTCGACGATGTTGAAGAAATTTGCTTAAAGGACGCCCGTACAAAACTGGAAACTGGGGATAACCCAGACCAGGAACCGGAGAAGTCGGCGATCGCAGCCCTGAAGTCGTTCGTGGAAATGGACGGCACTGTCTGGCGAGCCCGCCATCTGCTTTATCTAGAACGCCGCATTGCAGCGGCGGAAGTCGGCAATCTACGTGGCGACAACAATGACGTCGAGGCGTTGAAAATCGAATTGTCGAGAACGTTGGGGATAGAGAAACTATATAGCAGGCTTCAGGCCCTACGGGCAAAACTGGACAACCTGCCAGAGATTGCAGAAAAGAACGAAGAATCCGTCGCTTACAAGGAATACAATCTAGCTCGTTTAGAGGCCGATGCGTTGCGCGGAAAGATCAACGCGGCTCGGATACGGGTAATTGATGCCGGCACGGTCAAAGAAGCACCAAAGCCCAAAATCACCGAAATCACAGAACAGCCGATAAAAATCAGGACACGCGATTATATCGATGCCTACGAAGCAAATCCGGACCGAAAGGCGCCCCAATACATCGTAGTGATGGAGAAAGTGCAATGAAACCGTACTATATCGGCACCGCCATCGCAGTTCTTGTGCTGTCGGCCTGTTCATCCGAGCTCAAAGTGATGCAAATTGTAAATGTATCGAAGGTGATGGAAGGCGAATCCCCTTCGGTCCGAACGGAACTGACTGGGATACCTTTTCGAATAAAGGAGCGCTACAGGATCACGGTATACGAAAAGGGCGAAACTAAATATGAAGAGATCTTATCCGAACAACATACACTCGCGAATGTCGATCAACTCTATACGTTAAATTTCCGTGGCGGCGTTTTTTCCGACGCGACAGCGGCGGTAGAACTCAACAACGACGGTACGATAAAAAAGGTGGACGTCGGCGCTACTGATAGGTTCAACGAAGTTTTGACTGAACTAGGGGCTCAAGGTATCGCGGTTGCGACGACTGTTCGTGATCAGAAAAAAGCGCGCGAGGACGCTGCAAAAGCCAAACGACAGGCGGCCACTGATGCGCAAAATGCGGAAGAGGCAGAACTGGTTGGTCAGGAGGATTCCACAACCACGGCTCTGAAGGCCGAAAACGCCGCCCGCCTAGCGATTGCCGAATTGAACGCCCTATCGGAAAACTCGACCGCGATAGAAAGGCTCGTCGCGGAGAACAAAGTGGGTGAGGCACAACGTCAGGCGAACATCATGGCACGGCGCGCGGGCTTGCCTCTACCTTTCCCGAACTGACCGAAATTGGTAAGGTCGTGGTCCCAATGTTTTTTTTCGAACCAAGAACTCATAGCATGGAGATTCTGAATCAATAGGATACCGAACGTTGGAACCTAGTGCGAGCCAAACTCCTAGATCATCACACAAGGCCGGAGATCGCAGCCAATACTAGAGCCCAATTCGGTCGACCAGTATCGCCTAATCGGCGCACAGCAAAGCTAAGCGCCAGGGCGAAAGGCACTCCGTTGGTGTCGTATCTTGCCAACAGATAGATAGTTCGGCAAACGCTGTGGTCAGCTCTCAGCGAACTGCAGCTTGGCTTCGGCTACGGCGACCTTGCGTTCGGCCACGGCCCGGTCGTGGTCGGATTGCGCATCGGACACGTCGTCGCGCGCGTCGCTCAGTTCTTGTTGGGTCTTGGCGCGGTCGATCCGCGCCACCGGCATGGCCTCTTCGGCCAGCACCGTGCAGCGCGCCGGCGTGACCTCGGCGAAGCCGCCGGCGACAAAGATCTTCTCGCTGACCTCGCCGCCCTCGAAGACCTGGATCACACCCGGCCGCACGGTCGAGATCACCGGCGCGTGCCGTGGCAGCACGCCGAAGTCGCCTTCCGTGCCGGGGATGACCACCATATCGACGCCCTTCGACAGCAGCAGCGCCTCGGGCGAGACCAGTTCGAATTCGACCTTGTCGTCGGCCATGTGTTTCTTCCTGTTAACGCCCGCCCGTCAGCTCACGCCGCGATACGGGCAACGGGCGCCGCCGATCAAGCCGCTTCGGCGGCCATTCTACGGGCCTTTTCGGTCGCCTCGTCGATGGTGCCGACCATGTAGAAGGCGGCTTCCGGCAGGTGGTCGTAGTCGCCCGCGCAGATCCCCTTGAAACCACGGATGGTCTCGTCCAAGGGCACCTGGACACCCGGCGATCCGGTGAAGACTTCGGCAACGTCGAAAGGCTGCGACATGAAGCGTTGCATCTTGCGCGCCCGCGCCACCGTCAGCTTGTCATCCTCCGACAGCTCGTCCATGCCGAGAATGGCGATGATGTCCTGCAGCGCCTTGTAGGTCTGCAGGATGCGCTGCACGTCGCGAGCGACGCCGTAGTGCTCTTCGCCAACGATGAAGGGATCGAGGATACGGCTGGTCGAGTCCAGCGGATCGACCGCCGGGTAGATGCCCAGTTCGGCGATCTGCCGCGACAGCACCGTTGTCGCGTCGAGGTGCGCGAAAGAGGTCGCCGGTGCCGGGTCGGTCAGATCGTCGGCCGGCACGTAGATCGCCTGCACCGAGGTGATCGAGCCCTTGTTGGTGGTGGTGATGCGCTCCTGCATGGTGCCCATGTCGGTGGCCAGCGTCGGCTGATAGCCCACC
>JAJFGM010000387.1 GCA_021776145.1 Kiloniellaceae bacterium
ACCCTGTCGCCTTCGAGCAGTTTCGGCAGGCGCCTGTCCTCGTCCTTGACCGCCGTCGTCTTGGCGCCATTGCCGCTGTCGCGATGATCGTCACGACCTTCCTGGTAAAGCTTGAGGAAGCCGTCGAAAGTGAGAATCGAGCCATTGGCGCGCAGCCCCGCGCTGGCTCCGTCGACGGCGATATCCACCGCCACCTGGTCGAACTCGGCGCTGGCCATTTGGCTCGCCACGGTTCGTTTCCAGATCAGCTCGTAGAGCTTTTGGCCGTCGTTGTCGAGGTAGGCCGCGACATCGCGCGGATGTCGCGTCACGTCGGTCGGCCGCACGGCTTCGTGCGCCTCTTGGGCGTTCTTTGCCTTGGTCTTGTAGATGCGCTGGCTTGGCGGCAGGTAGGGATCGCCGTAGGTGTCGGCGATCATGCCGCGTGTTGCGGTGATCGCCTCCGAGGAGATCTGCACGCCGTCGGTACGCATATAGGTGATCAAACCGACGGTGTCTCCGCCCAGTTCGACTCCCTCATAGAGTTTTTGCGCGGTGCGCATGGTGCGCGTGGCGCCGAAGCCGAACTTGCGCGAAGCCTCTTGCTGCAGGGTAGAGGTGGTAAAGGGCGGGTAGGGATTGCGCTTGGTATTCTTGCGTTCGACCGTTCTGACCTGGAATTCGCTGGCGCTTTCCAGCCGTGCCACGGCGGCCTGAGCCGCGGTCTCGTTGCCAAGGTCGAAGCGATCGAGTTTGCGGCCCTCGAGGTGGGTGAGCCGGGCGGTAAAAGGCGCATCGTCGGGATTGGCGAGTTGGACGTCGACGCTCCAGTACTCGCGCGGGCGGAAGATCTCGATCTCGGCTTCGCGCTCGCATACCAGGCGCAAGGCCACGGATTGGACGCGGCCGGCCGAACGGCTGCCCGGCAGCTTGCGCCAGAGTACCGGCGACAGAGTAAAACCGACGAGGTAATCGAGTGCGCGCCGTGCCAAATAGGCCTCGACGAGTTCTGTATTGAGGCTGCGCGGGTGGCGGAATGCTTCAAGGATGGCGTTTTTGGTGATTTCATTGAAGACGACCCGCTCGATTCCGACGCCGTTCAGCGCATTGCGGCGTTTCAATTCCTCAACGATGTGCCAGGAAATCGCTTCGCCCTCGCGGTCGGGATCGGTGGCGAGGTAGAGGTGTGTGCCGCCCTTGACCGCGTTGACGATGTCCTTGATGCGTTTTTCCGCTTGTCCGTCAACCTGCCAGGACATTGCGAAATCTTCGTCCGGGCGCACCGAGCCGTCCTTGGGTGGCAGGTCGCGCACGTGGCCGTAGCTCGCAAGCACATGATAGTCGCTGCCTAGGTAACGATTGATGGTTTTCGCCTTAGCCGGCGATTCGACGTTTACAATATTCATTGAGCGACAAACTTCATCGGGCCGAGATCCGCCTTGAGACTATGGTGCTGCGATGGCCCGGCGCCGACGCTTGCACATCAGCCGCCGTCGGCCGCCGTTCGATACACGACGGCCACGCGGTTGCCCGCATGGCGCTCGATGCGGCCGGCGAGCTCCAATTCGAGCAGCACCGTATTGACGACCGCTGCAGACAATTGGCACTGCCTGATCAGTTCGTCAACCGCAACGGCGTTCGCACCGAGAAGTTCCTCGATGACCCGGCGGGCTTCGTCGACCTCGTTTTGGGGCGGTTTACCGGCGCTCGGCGCTTCAAGCGACGTGCCGCTTTCTTGCGCCGGCAGCCTACGCAAAGGGCCCCTAAGTGCCTCTACTACGTCGTGGGCCGATTCGGTCAGGATGGCGCCCTGACGGATCAGCCGGTTGCAGCCGCGCGCGCGTGGATCGAGCGGCGACCCGGGTACGGCAAAGATCTCCCGGCCCTGTTCGAGGGCGAATCCGACGGTGATCAGCGATCCCGATTTCGGTGCGGCTTCGACCACCAGTACGCCAAGGCAGAGCCCCGAAACCAAGCGGTTGCGGCGCGGGAAGTGCCGCGCCTGCGGTCTTGTCCCCAGTGGCATCTCCGCGATCACCAGCCCTTGTTCCAGCAACGCCTCATAGAGCATCTGGTTTTCGCGCGGGTAAACGATATCGACGCCGCCGGCGACCACCGCCAGAGTGCCGCTGTCGAGCGCCCCGCGGTGAGCCGCTGTATCGATACCGCGGGCCATGCCAGAGACGACGAGGAATCCGGCCGCGCCGAGATCGGATGCCATTTGCTCGGCCAATCGGCGCCCGTTCGCCGAGGCGTTGCGCGCGCCGACGATCGCGATTCCATCTCGCTCCAGCAGTTCCGCCCGGCCCCGCAGACTGATAAGCGGCGGGGCGTCGGGCAGCGCCGTCAGGGCCGGCGGATAGCTGGGCTCGCAGACGCCGAGCAAGCGTATGCCCAGCCTGGCGCAGGCCGCCAGTTCGGCCTCCGCCTCGCCGTGTTGGCAGATCCGTACCGCGCGCCGCCTGCCACCGCGCCGGGCGAGGTCCGGCAGGAGGTCGAGGGCGGCGGTGGCCGAGCCGGCATGGGCGAGCAGTTGGTGGAAGGTGACCGGGCCGATGTTCTCCGAACGTATGAGGCGCAGCCAATCCAGCCTTTCGGCATCGCTCAGCCGGCGGCGTTCGGGCGGATTTGGCGAAGCGTCGTCCATGGCGCCACCTTGAGTCGCGCAGCCATGGGGCGTCAAGGGCACAATGCGGTCCTTGCCTCGCTGTCGTGTCCGGTGCGTCGCTTCAAGCGTCCGACTTTTGGCCGATGCGCGGCTCTTTACCACGCAGTAGGCGGCCGATGTTGGCATGGTGGCGCCACCATGCCAGGACCGCGAGTGCTGCCGTCATCTGTACGGCCTGCAGATCCTGCAAAAAGAGCCAGGCAAAAAACGGCGCGCTGGCGGTCGAGACCAGGGCCGCTAACGAGGAAAAGCGAAAGACCGCCGCCGTCGCCACCCAACTGGCACAGGCCGCCGCGCCGACGGGCAGGGATAGCGCCAGCAACACACCAAGCGTGGTGGCCACGCCCTTGCCGCCCTTGAACTTCAGCCAGACCGGGAACAGATGTCCGAGCACCGCGCCGAGGGCGGCCATCAATGCCGTGTCCGGGCCCCAGTTGGCGGCGATCAGGACCGCCACCGCGCCCTTGCCGCCGTCAAGCAGAAGCGTCAGCAGTGCCAAATCCTTGCGTCCGGTGCGCAGCACGTTGGTGGTGCCGATATTGCCGGAACCGATGGCGCGGATATCGCCAAGACCTGCGAGTTTGGTCACCAGCAAACCGAAGGGCACAGCACCCAGTAGATATGCGCCGGCAAACGCGCCCAGCAGGTAGGGCCAGGCGAACTCCCAAGAGATCGGATCAGGCATCGTCGGTCCCCTCCGTCGTGATCAGGTCGCGGTCAATCCGCGGCAACGAAGATGCTGCGTCCGTCGACGACGCTGCGCAAGACCCGACCGCGGCAAGAGTGTTCCTCGAAGGGCGAATTTTTCGATTTGCTGAGGAAGGAGTCGGGGTCGAGGCGATGTTCGGCATCGAGATCGAAAAGGCAGAGGTCGGCTTTGGCGCCGAGCCGCAGGCGGCCGGCGTCAAGGCGCAGGATATCGGCCGGCTTGAAGGTGAGACACGACAAGATATCCAATAGCCCGACATGGCCGGCGTGGTAAAGCGCGAGCGACAAAGGCAACAGGGTCTCGAGCCCGGCGATGCCCGGTTCCGCCAGCTCGAAAGGCAGGCGCTTGGATTCCTGGTCGTGCGGGCTGTGGTCGCTGGCGATGACGTCGATGGTGCCGTCGGCGACCCCGGCGAGGATGGCATCGCGGTCGGCGGCTGCGCGCAGAGGCGGCGAAACCTTTGCGAAAGTGCGGTAGTTGAGGACCGCGCTCTCGTCGAGGGTGAAGTAATGCGGGGCGGTGTCGCAGGTTACCGGCAGGCCCTCGTCCTTGGCCCGTCGCACCGCTGTCAGCGCCGCCGCCGTGCTCAGGTGGCTGGCGTGGTATCGCCCGCCGGTCAATTCGACCAGCCGCAGGTCACGTTCAAGCAGAATGACCTCGGCGGCGGCTGGAATACCGGCGAGGCCCTGGCGCGTGGCGATGGCACCTTCGTTCATCGCGCCATCGGCCAGTGATGGCTCTTCCGGATGCTGCAGCACGACCTGGTCGAAGGTCCGGGAATAGGAAAGTGCGCGGCGCATGACCTGGGCATCGGCGACGGCCTTGAGGCCGTCGGTGAAACCGACGGCGCCGTATTCGGCAAGCAGCCCGAACTCGGTTATTTCGCGGCCTTGCAGACGGCGTGTCACGGCACCGTAGGTGAAGATCTTGACCAGCTTCACCTCGCGGGCCCGGCGCGCCACGAACTCGACGCCGGCGACGTCGTCGATCACCGGATCGGTGTTGGGCAGCGCCACCATGGTGGTGACGCCGCCGGCGGCGGCGGCGCGGCTGGCGCTGGCGATGGTTTCCTTGTGTTCCTCGCCGGGCTCGCGCAGTTGCACCCGCATATCGACCAGTCCCGGCGCCAGGCAGTGGCCGCCGCAGTCGACGACGTCGAAGTCGCAGCCCAGGTTTTCGCTGGCGAGGCTGGCGCCGAGCCCCGTCACGCGGCCGTCTTCGACGAGCAGCGCGCCCATTTCGTCGAGGCCGCTTGCCGGATCGAGCAGCCGCGCGTTGATAAAAGCCGTGCGATGTTTCGCGGGGCTGGTGCTCATTAATCGCGCACCGCGGCGGTCTCGAGGGGCGGCCGGTTGTTGCCGCGCAAGCCGTGGGTGAGGGCATCGAGGCAGGCCATGCGTACCGCGACGCCCATTTCCACCTGCTCGCGGATCACCGATCGATGCAGGTCGTCGGCCAAGTCGCTGTCGATCTCGACGCCGCGGTTCATCGGGCCGGGATGCATGACCAGGGCATCGGGCTTGGCGGCCTGGAGCTTGTCGCGGTCGAGCCCGAAGAAATGGAAGTACTCGCGCGTCGAGGGCACGAACGAACCCTGCATGCGTTCGGTTTGCAGCCGCAGCATCATAACGATATCACAGTCTTCGAGGCCGCGGCGCATGTCGAAAAAGACCTCTACGCCCATCTCCGAGATTGCCGCGGGCAGCAGGGTCGGCGGCGCGATGACGCGCAACTCGGCGCCCATGGTCTTGAGCAGATGGATGTTGGAGCGGGCGACGCGGCTGTGCGTGATATCGCCGCAGATGGCAACCCGCAGGCCGGCGAGCCGGCCGCGGCGGCGGCGGATCGTCACGGCGTCGAGCAGGGCCTGGGTGGGATGCTCGTGGCTGCCGTCGCCGGCGTTGATGACCGCGCAGTTGACCTTTTCCGACAGCAGTTCGACGGCGCCGGACTCGGGGTGGCGCACGACCAGAACGTCGGGGTGCATGGCGTTCAGGGTCATCGCCGTGTCGATCAGGGTTTCGCCCTTCTTGATCGACGAGGCGGCCACCGACATGTTGATGACATCGCCGCCCAATCGCTTGCCGGCCAACTCAAAGGACGTGCGCGTACGCGTTGAATTCTCGAAGAAAAGATTGATGATTGTGCGGCCGCGCAGCAGGCTACTTTTTTTCGACTCACCGCGGTTCAACTCGACATAGCCGTCGGAAAGGTCGAGCAGGAATGAAATCTCTTCCGCCTTCACCCCTTCGATCCCGAGCAGGTGGCGGTGTGCGTAGCCGAAGTCTGAGGCTGTATCGGTCATTAAAGGCGGGTTATGTCACTGCCCGTCGTCCTGGGCAAGTGGTCAGCGACCGGCGCTCTTTAGCCGGCCGATTTCCTAAATTGGGTTTCCGCCAATTTCACGTCGCAAGCACTTGAGAATACGCTCTTTTCTCGAAGTGTTCGCTTCTTGAGGTTCCGCCACAACCAACCAGCCGGGGGCGGGCAAGCCGTGATCCCAGGGGCCGAATCGGAGACTCGAATGCACTGTTTTGACAGATGATTCTCTAGCAATACCTTCAGTCTAGTCTTATAACTAGTCAGATATTTCCGCATTGGAGGGCATATGTCCAAGACATGGCAGGTTCAGGACGCGAAAGCGCGCTTCAGTGAGCTCCTCGAGGCCAGTCTGAACGAAGGGCCGCAGGTGGTTACGAAGCGTGGTGTGGAGGCGGCCGTTTTGGTGCCCATCGAGCAGTGGCGCAGGCTGGAAAAGATGACCAAGCCGAACCTGAAAGAACTATTGTTGGCGCCGGAAGGGCGGACAGAGGCATTGGTCCCGCGGCGCATTAGCCATCGGCATCGCGCGACACCGATCCTCGAGTGAAATTGTGTATCTGCTCGACACCAATGTCATTTCTGAATTGCGCCGGCCCAGGCCGCACCGAGCCGTGTTGCATTGGATTGCGGACGTCCCCGCCGAGCACCTCTTCTTGTCGGCGGTTACGGTCGGCGAAATTCAAGCAGGGGTCGAAATCACTCGTGAACAGGACCGAAACAAAGCCAGGGAATTGGAAGACTGGCTGGATCAGGTCATCGCCAGCTTTGGTGTCTTGCCGATGGATGCCTTCGCCTTGCGGGAGTGGGCACGGCTAAAGCACCGGAAGTCCGATACCCTGATCGAGGAAGCCATGATCGCTGCGACCGCGCGCTTGAACCGGCTCATCGTCGTCACGCGAAACACCAAGGATTTTGAATCGCTTGGTGTCGAGTCCTTAAACCCGTTCGAGAGCTAGACGCCGTCGGCGTTGGGACCTACATAACGCCCTTGCCGCGCAGCTTGGCGATTTCGCTTTCGTCGAGGCCGAGCAATTCGCTCAACACCTCGTCTCCATGCTGGCCCAGGCGCGGCGGCGGCAAGCGGTAGTCGACGGGCGTTTCGGAAAATTTGATCGGGTTGCCGATCAAGTTGACATAGCCCTTGCTGCTGCCGGGATAGGCGACTTCCACCTTCATCTCGCGGTGGCGCACCTGCGGGTCGTCAAAGACTTGCGCCAGGTCGTTGACCGGCCCCGCCGGCACGCCGCGTTCGGCCAGGCCGTCAAGCCATTGGCGTTGGGTCTTGCGGGCGGTGTAGCCGGGCAGGATCTCGTAGAGTTCCTCGCGGTTGCGCACGCGATCCGCGTTGGTGCGGAAGCGTTCATCTTCGGCCAGGTCCGGGCAGCCGGCAAAGTCGCAAAAGCGCTGGAACTGCTGGTCGTTGCCGACGGCGAAGATGACGTGCCCGTCCGAACTCGGCATGACCTTGTAGGGCACGATGTTGGGATGCTCGTTGCCCTGCCGCTTGGGCACCGTGCCGGAAGTCAGATAG
>JAJFGM010000388.1 GCA_021776145.1 Kiloniellaceae bacterium
CGGCCAGGCCAAACTGCTGCTGGTCGATCTCCCCTTCGCCGCCCTGTTCTATGGTCTCATCTGGGTCATCGCCGGGCCACTGGTCCTGGTACCGCTGACCCTGCTGTGCGCCCTGGCTCTGCCAGGGCTGGCGGTATCGCGGCGCCTGAAAAAAGCCCTGGAAGAACGTGGCGAACTCGACGATCGGCGCTACAGCTTCATCATCGAGATCCTGGCCGGAATCCACAGCATCAAGGCCTTGGCCATGGAAGCCCTCCTGCAGCGACGCTACGAACGCTTGCAGGAAAGCGGCGCGGCCAACACCTATCGGGTTACAACCTTGAGCAATTTGGCGCAGAATCTCGGCGCGCTCTTTGCCAACCTGACTATGGTTTCGATCGCTTCGGCGGGCGCCGTCATGGTCATGGCCGACCAGCTCAGCATCGGCGGCCTGGCCGCCTGCACCATGCTGGCCGGACGCTCAACGCAACCGCTCTTGCGCGCGCTCGGCATCTGGACGCAGTTCCAATCCATCGCTTTGGCGAAAAAGCGCTTGTCCGAGCTCTTTTCCTTGCAGCCGGAAACCACGAGCTGGCAAATCCCGACACCACGCTTGCAGGGAAAGATACGGTTTGAGAACGTCGGCTACCGCTTCAGCGACGACGATCCCTGGCTGTTCGAGGACTTGAACCTCGAAATCGGAATCGGCGAGACCATCGGCGTTCGCGGCGATACCGGCAGCGGCAAATCGACCCTGCTGACGCTCCTCATGGGCGCCTTGCACCCGCAAAAGGGCCGGGTGTTGATCGACGACGTCGATTTGGCTGAATGCAACACGCGGGATCTGCGCCAACAGATCGGCTATCTGCCGCAAAGCGCCATTCTGTTCCACGGCACCATCCTCGAGAACATCACGATGTTCCGCGACGACCGCGAGGTCATCGCCGACGCCTTGGCCGCGGCGCGCCTGCTCGGTATCGACAAGACTATTCACCGCCTGCCCGATGGCTTCGAGACGACGATTTCCGACAGCGCCAGCGAAGGCTTGCCGGTTGGTATCAAACAGGGTGTTACCATGGCCAGAGCGTTGTGCGGCCGACCCAAGATCATCCTCTTCGACGAGGCCAATTCGGCGCTCGACAACCAGAGCGATGCCAGACTGAAAGAGGTGTTCGCCAACATCAAGGGTAGCGCGACGATTATCCTGATCAGCCAGAGGCCTTCGCTTCTGGCCCTGGCCGATCGGCAGTTCGAGTTGCGCGACGGCCGACTTGTGCCGCGCCAGGACGACAATTCGCCGGATCGCGAGTTGCGCCCGGCGGTGCCCGCCGGGAACCCGCCAGGGTCCGCGCCGCCGCACAGCCAGAGCTCGGCCGTTTAATGAGCCTCGCCGATATCACAGCCAACCCGACGGTCGGCCTCGACGCGCCGGCGCAGCGCCTAGAAAGCCTGGTTCACGGCGACAGTCTCGGCGGTTTCGATAGCCTGTCCGATATCGCCGCCTGCCTTGTTCCCCTGCTCAAAGACCTGGGTTGGCGCGGCAATCCGCGTCATGTTGCCGAGGCACTGCCGCACTTCGCGGATTCCCTTGACGAGGACGGCTTGCGCGCCGTGCTCGCAAATCTCAACTACGCGACACGCCCGATCAGGATCGAGCTGCGAGCGCTCGACCCGCGTCTGGCTCCCTTCATATTCGTGCCGGACACGCAGCCGGCCATGGTCGTGCTTGGCCAAGAAGGCCCGCTGGTCACCATTTTCAATGGTGCCACTTCGATGGTCGAGAACATCGAACCCAAGGGCATCCGAGGCGTCGCCCATATCATCGAGAACGTCGCCGATGGCAACGGCGCGGCCACGGCCAAGCCACAGCCGGGAAACTGGTTTGAAGGCACCGCCCGGCGGTTCCGCGGACTCGTGATGCAGATGCTCGGCATTACCTGCATTACCAGTTTGTTGGCGCTGGCGGTGCCGCTTTTCATAATGACGGTTTACGACAAGGTTTTGGGATCCGGCTCGCAGCAAACGCTCTATTACCTTGCTGCCGGAGTCTGCCTCGCACTCGCCGCCGACATGGGTTTGCGGCTCATTCGCGGCAGAATCCTGGCCTACATCGGTGGCCGCATAGACATGATCCTGGGAACCGCGGCATTCCAACAGATCCTGCATCTGCCCGTGCTCATGACCGAGCGCGCCACCATCGGCTCGCAAGTCACGCGCCTGCGTCAATTCGAGGCCGTGCGCGAGTTCTTCATCGGCCCCATGGCCGGGGTTGTACTCGACCTTCCTTTCGCGGTGATATTTGTCGCCGTAATCGCCCTGGTCGGCGGTCATCTGGCCTGGATTCCGATTGTCCTTATTGCTCTCTTCGCGGTCATCGGATTGCTGGTAACACCGGTGCTGCGGCGGCGGGTTTCGCGATCAAGCGATGCCAAGGCCAAGCGTCAGGGCTTCTTGATCGAGATGCTGTCGCAGTTGCGGACGATCAAATTCGCCGCCGCCGAGAAGGTCTGGAGCGAGCGCTATCGGCACCTCTCCGCCGCGGCCGCGCAGACAAACTTCCGCACCAATCAAGTGACCCTCCTGGTCCAGACCGTGGCACAGATGCTTATGCTTTCGGCCGGCATCGCGACCCTCGGCGTCGGTACGCTCCTGGTCCTCGACGCGCAAATCACGGTGGGTCAGCTTATCGCCAGCATGGCCTTGACCTGGCGCGTGCTGTCGCCGCTGCAAACGGCTTTCCTGTCGCTGACCCGCATCGAACAGATCAAGCTGGGTTTGCGGCAGATGAACCAGTTGATGAAGTTGACCCGGGAACGCGAGCCAGGTCGGGTCGTCGATCGTTTCCGCGGCCTGCGTGGCGCCATAACCTTCAATCGCGTCAGCCTGCGCTATACGCCGAAATCCGAGCCCGCGCTGTTGGCCGTCAATTTCCGCATCGAACCCGGTGAGTTCGTCGCCCTGAGCGGGCCCAACGGTGCCGGAAAATCTTCGATTCTGAAGACCATTGCCGGCCTCTACACCCCGCAAGCCGGCGGCATACTGGTCGATGGCATAGACACGCGCCAGATCGATATCGGCGAATTGCGCGAGAACATCGCCTATGTGCCGCAGGCCTGTCATCTGCTCTATGGCACGATCGCGCAAAATTTGCGCCTGTCCAATCCGACGGCAAGCGACGCCGACCTGGCGCAGGCGGCGCTGGATGCCGGTCTTATGGAAGACATACTGACGATGCCGGAAGGCTTCGACACGCGCTTGACCGACCGACTGCAGCGCCAACTTCCCAACGGCGTCAAGCAGCGCATCATGCTGGCGCGCGCCTTCGTCAAGACGGCACCCATTTATCTGATGGACGAACCCGCCAACCACTTGGACTTCGACGGCGATGCGACATTGATGCGCACGATTCAAAAGCTGCGCGGCAAGGCCACCATCGTCGCCGTCACGCACCGGCCAAGCCATATGCGCCAAGCCGACAAAATCATCTACATCGAAGGTGGGCAGGTCATATTGGCCGGGCCGCCTGCGGATGTCCTACCCAAAATCGGTATGGGGTGAGTTTATGAGCTCCCAAACGCGCGAACGCCAAACTCCCACACGCTCCGTAGAGGTCCGCGACAAGCGGTTGATTAAGTTCCTCTCGCAGCCGCTGATCCTCGAGGAAATGGGCCCGCCGCGCATTCTCAATCAATTTCTCCTGCTCTCCAGCCTTCTGGTCGCTGGTTTCCTGACCTGGGCGGCATTGACGGAAGTCACCGAAACCGCCGCCACAAAGGGCCAAATCATCCCAGCCGGCTCGGTTCATCTGGTGCAGCACCTGGAGGGCGGCATCATTGAAGAAATCACCGTCTCTGAAGGCCAGATCGTCGAGGCGGGGCAAGCCCTGATCCGCTTGCAGGCCGCCGCCGCCATGGCCGAACTCGATCAACTGCGCGCCCGCGATGCCGGACTTGCGCTGCAGGCCGAGCGCTTGCGCGCGTTTGTCCTAGACCGCGACGCGAAATTCAAGGTCGCACGCGGTTTCGCCGACCTGGCGAAGGATCAGAGCGATATCCTGCAGCTTCAGTTGGCGGCACGCGACAGTCAGCGCGAAGTCCTGCTCTCGCGCATCGAACAGCGTCGCCAGGAGCTGCATGGTAACCGGGAGCGGCGATCCAGCCTGGAGCAACAGATCGAATTTGTGCGTCAACAACTGGAGCTGCGTCGGGACTTGGTCGAAAAAGGACTGGAGCCGCGTGTCACCTTTATAGAATTCGAACGTGCCTACAGCGAAGTCCGCGGCGAGCTTGCCGCCCAGCGGGTGGAAAAGCTGCGCATCGAAGCTGCACTTGGCGAGGCCGAGAGCAGCCTGGCCGAGCTCGGCGCCAAGCTGCGCAACGAAGCGCTGACCGAAATGGGTCGCATCACCGCCGAATTGGCCGAGGTCAGGGAAAGCGCCGCCAAGCTCACCGACCGCGTGACCCGGTTGGCCATCAACGCGCCGGTACGTGGCATCGTCAAGGGCTTGCAACAGCGCAACATCGGCAGCGTGATCGCGCCGGGCGAAGTGGTCATGGAAATCGTTCCCATGGACGAGGCCTTGGTCGCCGAGGTGCGGATATCGCCACGCGACGTCGGGCACCTCCGCATCGGTCAGGACGCCAGGGTCAAGCTGACATCATATGACCCCACCAGGTTCGGCTCGCTGAACGGCGAACTCCGCCGCGTCTCCGCCTCGACCTTCCAGGACGAGGAAGGCGAGCCCTATTACAAGGGCATCATCGCGCTGCGGAAAAACTACTTGGGAGACACTCCGGGGCGAAACCTCGTGCTGCCCGGCATGGTTGTCAATGCCGATGTCGACACCGGCAGCAAGACCCTGATGAAGTATCTTCTCAAACCCATCTACAGGGCCATCGACGGTGCGTTCCACGAACGTTAGTGCAACGTCCGATCAGGCTGGCCGCAATACGCCGCAGGCACATGAGCTCTTTGCCGCCGACGCTATCGAGATCTGCCGTCGGCTCATCGGCTTCGAAGTGACCGGCATCGACTGGCCTGGTGGAAAGTCCCGTCCAAGCCTACGCGCGCGGTCGGAGGAGGACTCGGTCATCGTGACCAGGCGAAAAGACCCGAAACGCGCGGAGCTGGAGGCCCGTGTCCTGCACCAGCTGCGGGCTCACGGTGCCAGCGTTCCCCGCATCATTGCCTTCGACGGTGCCTGGCTCATTCAGGAAGATCTGGGCCAGCGCCGCCTGTCGCAAGAGATCGCCGTCGCGCCGCCAACCACCGCCGAGGCTTGGCTGGGACGGGCACTGGAGAGTCTGGCCGAGATTCAAGCAGCCGGGCGCGCCGCTGGCCTGGCGCAACGCGTCGTAAAGATCGGCTGGCGGCGGGAGTGGCTGGAGTCGCTGGTCGACAGACCGCGCCGGCTTGGTATCATGCTAGACCGGCCGGCACCAACCCTCCCAAGCGAGGCCATGCTTGATTTCCTCAAACCGCGCGCCTTCTCGTTCATTAAATGGGATGCCCGTCCGGGCAACGCGATGGCGCTCGATAACGGCGACGTCGCTTGGTTCGATTGGGAATACTGCGGATGTCGCGACCCGCTTGACGACGCCGCGTGGTTATTGGGCGACGAATACACGGTGATCGCCGCGGACGCGGAAGAACGTTTGCTCGAACGTTGCCTGCCACTTTTC
The DNA here is from genome assembly GCA_021776145.1 of Kiloniellaceae bacterium. GTDB lineage: Bacteria > Pseudomonadota > Alphaproteobacteria > Kiloniellales > Kiloniellaceae > JAJFGM01. Next base: position 5,661 of record JAJFGM010000388.1, read on the forward strand.
CGCGGCCACCGCGACTTGGCCAACGCGCGCGAATACCTCTCGGTTTACGGCGCACTTCACATGTGTGTGCGGCTGGAGCTCATTTTCAGGCGAAAGGGTAAAAAGGGCTGGTGGAGCGATGAGCGTTGCCTCGCCCTCGACAGGGTCGGTGTGACACCGACCGCCGCGATGCGATCATTGGAGCGCGCTAAGCGCTGGGCCGAGCGATCCGGGCTGACGAGCAGCCTGGTGCCGTGGTTTCAAGACCTCGCCGCTGAATTTCAAACGGCAATAGCAACGCCTACCACGTAATATTCTCGATGCTATCGAAGGTAATGGTGCCTCCGGAGTCCAGTTCGATGACGCCGGAGTCGTCGGTCAAGGGGCTCTCGATGTCATCTTGGGTAAAGCTGCTTCCATCATCTAAGATGGCCGTCCAGCCACCTGAAACACCGCTGAGATCGATCGTATCGCTGCCGCTACCGCCAAAGACCAAGTCGTCTCCGGTGCCTGCGCTGTCGTCGAAAGTGAAAAGATCGTCACCCGTTTCGCCACGCAGCGTATCGTCACCGCTTCCGCCATCAAGCGTGTCATCTCCGCCGCCGCCGAAAAGCGTGTCGTCGCCCGCACCACCACTTAGATAATCGTCGCTTCCAGCCTGGCTACCCGACCCCGAGCCCGACCCCGAGCCCGACCCCGAGCCCGAGCCCGACCCGGAGCCCGACCCTGAACTGCTTCTCCCATCGCCGAAAAGCGTGTCGTCGCCAGCGCCGCCCTCGAGCGAATCGGCCCCACTCCCGCCATCAAGGGTATCGTCGCCATCCCCGCCATCGAGTGTATCGCGGCCCTTGCCGCCGTCGAGGAAGTCGTCACCAACCCCGCCATCGAGCGTGTCGTTTCCTTTGCCGCCGTCGAGGGAGTCGTCACCAATCCCGCCATCGAGCGTGTCGTTTCCTTTGCCGCCGTCGAGGGAATCGGCTCCGTCTCCACCAACCAGCACATCCGACCCAGACCTACCGATGAGAGTGTCGTCGCCGGCGCCGCCGCTCAGGGCGTCGTCGCGGTTGGTGCCGGTCAAGGTGATATTTTCAACGGTCGCGTCAACGGTAAGATCGAAACTGCTCGTAACCGCCTCGCCGCTTGCGTCGGTAGCGGTGACGCTTACTGAAATATCGCCGACGTCGCCGTCATCAGGTGTCCCGCTGAGTTCGCCGGTCGCGCTGTCGATCGACAACCAAAAGGGAAGCGCGGACCCATCGGACAAGGTCGCCGAAAAGGTCAGGCTGTCGCCCACGTCGATATCGGCAAAGCTGCCCGAGACATCGAAGGAGAAAGCCGTGTCCTCGGTCGCGGTCACATCCGAAATCGACGTCACCGTCGGTGCATCGTTGACGTTGTCGACGGTGAGATCGAAGCTGATGCTGGCGATGGCACCGCTCTCGTCGGTGGCAGTGACGGTCACCGTGACGTCGCCGACATCGTCGTTCCCGGGCGTCCCGCTGAGCTCACCCGTGTTGCTGTCGATGGAGAGCCAATCCGGCAGATCCGAGCCGTCGGCCAAGGTTGCGGTGAACGTCAGGCTATCGCCCGCGTCGATATCGGAGAAACTCCCCGAGACGTCGAAGGAGAAAGCCGCGTCTTCGGTCGCGGTCACATCCGAGATCGACGTCACCGTCGGCGCGTCGTTGACGTTGTCGACCGTGAGATCGAAGTTGGTACTGACCGACGCACCACTTTCGTCGGTGGCGGTAACGCTCACGGAGATGTCACCGACATCGTCGTTGCCCGGTGTGCCGTTGAGTTCGCCGGTTACGCTGTCGATCGAGAGCCAGGATGGCAGAGCCGAACCGTCGGCAAGCGTCGCCGAATAGGACAGGCTGTCGCCGGTGTCAACATCGGCAAAGCTGCCCGAGACATCGAAGGAGAAAGCCGCGTCTTCGGTCGCCGTGGTGTCGCTGATCGAGGTAACCGTCGGCGCGTCGTTCACATTCTCGACTGAGATGTCGAAGCTGGAACTTACCGATGCGCCACTTTCGTCGGTTGCGGTTACACTGACCGCGATATCGCCGATATCGTCGTTCCCGGGTATCCCGCTGAGCTCACCCGTGGCGCTGTCGATGGAGAGCCAATCCGGCAGATCCGAGCCGTCGGCAAGCGTCGCCGAATAGGACAGGCTGTCGCCAACGTCGACATCGGAGAAACTCCCCGAGACATCGAAGGAAAAAGCCGAATCCTCGGTCGCTGTCGCATCCGATATCGACGTCACCGTCGGCGCGTCGTTGACGTTGTCGACCGTGAGGTC
>JAJFGM010000389.1 GCA_021776145.1 Kiloniellaceae bacterium
TGCTTGGATGATCTGGTGGTCATGGCGAGGGGCCCAACACCCGATCCCATCCCGAACTCGGCCGTGAAAACCCTCAGCGCCGATGGTACTGCGTCTTAAGGCGTGGGAGAGTAGGTCGCCGCCAGGTCTTCCAAGCACAGGGGCTAAATACACAACCAAAATACAAAACAAAGACCCGACATCAAAACCCGACATCAAAACCCGACATCAAAAACAGACAATCGCAATGCCCCCAACACCACCGCACCACCATAACCTCACGCGGGGTGGAGCAGTCCGGTAGCTCGTCAGGCTCATAACCTGAAGGTCGTAGGTTCAAATCCTACCCCCGCAACCAAACGCAAAAGGGCCCCAATCGGGGCCCTTTGGCGTTTGTGAGGGCAGGATCTGAACCTACAACCGTGCGAGCTTGGTGCCGGTTGCGGGCGTTAAGTGTCCGCTTGATTTTAGGTGGACACTTATTCGATGTCGGAGAGGTCTCGCTCGATGTCGAAGAGATCTCGGCGCGGTTGGAGCGGTTGATTTCAAGCGCCGCGTTGTCGCGGAGGTTTCGCGCCCGGGGTTTCGGCTGCACGCTTGTTCTGATCATCCTAGGGCGGATCCCGTTTCACAAGACTGGGGAAATTTAGGATCAAGGTCATGCCTTGGCCGAACGTCACCTCGATAGTGCCGCCCAGTTGCTGCGCAAAGGCGTTGATCAGTTGGGATCCGAAACCAGTGGTATCCGACTCTGTAGCGACCCCGTCGTCCTTGATGACAAGCCTGCCGCTTGCGTCTGGCAAAACATCGAGGCTGATTTCTATCGTGCCTGAGCGGTCTCCCGGAAAGGCGTGTTTAAGGCTGTTTGTGAACACTTCGGTGACCAGCAAGCCCATGGGGACGGCCTGGTCCGGATTGACCCACATATCGGAGAACCGGTGCCGGAGAGACACCCTCTCTCTACTGCCTGTACGAGTGCTAGTAAGGGATTTCATTAGCAGCGTCGCAAGTTTGGACAGGAAAAATCCGAGGTTTATCTCCTTTAGATCCTTCGCTTCATAGAGCGTTCGATGGACCAGTTCGAGCGCATTTAGTCGGCGTTGTGCGTCAATGAATACCGAACGCGTGTTTGGATCTGAAAGATGATGAATTTGCAGGTTGAACAGGCTGGCCACAATTTGAAGATTGTTCTTTACCCGGTGATGGACCTCGCGAATGAGCCAACGTTTATCCGTTAAGGCCTGCTCCAGATCTTCCGTGCGCCTTTCTATCGCTGAGGCCATCTCGACCATAGTCCGCGCAAGGTACCCGAATTCTTCGGGCGCTTGTTCGATACGCCTCGGACGCGCCGCGAAATCTCCGGCGCCATAAGCCTTGGCAGCACGGCCGAGGTTGCTCAACCAGCGAAATACAAGACGCTGGATGCAAATCCAGATACAGGCCAGGGTCCCCACCCAAAGCACGACAGGAATTATCAGGCCGGCCAGTAAATCGAAGCGTGCCCCGCCAAAATAGTCAAATGCGTCTCGACCGATTAAAAGATAGAGTTTGTCTACGACGAGTGGTGATACCGCATAGGCACGCTCAACGCCGTCGCGTCCCGATGACAAGAATACGTGAGCCTCATCGCGCAGGGCCTCGACGACTTTCTCAGAAGGTGGGAGCTTCGCGAGATCCTGCGGTCGAGATTGGTCCGCGTCCAGTGGCCGACCGCCTATGTCGACAAGGGCTGAAAAGGGGAGATCCTCGGGGCCGGTGATTTGTGATAGCCAATTCAGCCAGCCCGAGCCGATTGTGGCACTCAAAGCACCTACCAACTGGCCATTTTGGTTCAGGAGCGGCACCGATACCACGAGCACTTTCCGGTCCGTGACGGCGCTCACGACCAAATCGCTGACAACAAACTCTTTCCCCGAAAGAACTTCATCGAACCAATCTCGACTGGCAACGGTCACGCCTGGTGGTGCCTTTTTGACCGTACACACGGGACGTCCGGCGAGATTAAATGCGGCAATATTCTCTAAAGCCCGCATGCCGAGAAAGACATTGCGAAATGCCTCCTCGCAGGCCGGCTGCTGCAGTGCCACCACAGCTGGCTGGGAGGCTAAGGCGAGGAGAACCTGTTTGGCTCCCACGATGATATTTCGTTCTTCCGAAGCCGCGATCTGGGCAATTCGTAAAAGTGAGTGCTCAAGCTCTTCGCGGTCGCGAAAATATTCGCTTGTGGCCTGGAGGATCATCAAAAAGGCAGCTGGGGCGGTTGCTAGCATCAGCAGCCCAAACAGGCGCCAACGCAGCGATCTCGACCTTGGAAGCGCGGGAGGTTTTTTTTCCGGCGTGCAATGGGAATTTGTCGTTCCTACCGCCTGCTGCCGATTCTTATCGCCAGCCCTCACTTTGGCACTTGGTCCATCGCCGCTTCGCTAGACTCGGGTCTGCCGGCGCCGGCCTCATCGCCCATCAGGACTGACAATTGAACTCGGGCTCGATTGACCCGACTTTTAATCGTTCCGACTGCACAGCCACAAATAGTGGCCGCCTCCTCGTAGGAAAATCCACTAGCACCGATTAGGAAAAGTGCCTCGCGCTGATTGTCCGGCAGCTCCATCAAATGTCGACTGAGATCTTGCAACGCCAGTTTATCAATCTGGTCGGCTTTCACACTAAGGCGAGCCGTTAACGCACCATCAACGTCTTCCGTTTCTCGTCGCCCTTTCCGAAAATAATCGTAGCAGTGATTACGAAGGATGGTATAGCACCAAGCCTTCAAGTTGGTTCCCATTTCAAACCGGTCACGGGCCGCCCAAGCCCTCAGAAGACATTCCTGCACCAAATCGTCGGCCAGGGTCCGGTCGCCGCACAGCGACCGGGCGAAGGCGCGGAGACTGGGGAGCAATGCGAGGATCTGCTCTTTGAACTCCGCACCTGAATTGGGATTACTCATGAATCTCCCCTAGCCCTGCTTAGCACGTCAAACCTAGGAATCTTTCTTGGCTTGCTCGAGTTGGTCCAGTAGGTCTTCAAATTCCTTTGGCAGAGGTTCATCCAGGGTCTCTCGGTAGATGTCCTTCAGGCCATGTTCCAGCCAATCGGGAAGATCGGGTGCGTTGGTCTGCCTTTTTTTCGATGATTTGGTCTCTTCCTTAACATTCGAAGCGTGCTTGGATTTCTTGGCACTATCCTTCATGTCAGCGGTCTTTCTGGTATTATTTGGTTGGCGCGCCAAGAGTTTTTATCAGTGGCCAAACTCCTGAACGGGCAAAATGTTCCTATGACCAAGAAAAAAATTGCATCGAACCGGGAACCTTCTCTGGCGCTCCAAGTTTGATATTGTTCAGGGGTCTTTAACAGGCTAGCGTCACCGCCTCAAGTTGTTGGTACCCAGGAGGGTTCTGTGTCACTGTCGCGCGCTGTCGCGCCTCATCTCCCGTTTCTGCGCCGCTATGCTCGGGCCCTGACAGGGACCCAAGCCAGTGGCGATGCCTATGTCAGGGGGTGTTTGGAGGCAATCATTGCGGATCCTGAGCAGTTTCCGGAGGACTTGCCGCCGCGCATAGCGTTATACCGAACCTTTCACGTCATCTGGGCCAGCTCTCAAATCGTGGTTCCTAAACCTGACGATGTCCTGACGGGCTATGAACGCGGTGTTGCAAGGCGGTTGCAGTCACTTGCCCCACAGAACAGGCAGGCGCTCCTATTGACCGCTCTTGAGAGTTTCTCCAACGAGGAGGCGGCGATAATTCTCGACCTAAATCCTGATGATCTCCCAGGAATAGTCGCGAGTGCGCTACAAGACATTCAAGACGAAATCGCGACGGACGTTTTGATTATCGAAGACGAGCCGATTATCTCCCTTGATTTAACAGCTATCATTGAAGACATGGGCCATCGTGTCGTTAATGTTGCCACGACGCACGACATGGCTTTGAAAGCCGCTCAGGCCCATCCTCCAGGCCTCGTGCTCGCTGACATCCAGCTTGCCGACGGCAGTTCCGGCATTGACGCTGTTCGCGATATTCTCAAAGAGATCGTGGCACCGGTGGTGTTCATCACGGCATTTCCCGATCGTTTGCTTTCAGGCGAGCGACCGGAGCCAACCTTTTTGGTGACCAAGCCGTTCCAGCCGGACACCGTCAAAGCAGCGGTGGGCCAAGCTTTGTTTTTCGTCAATATTGGACAGGAAGAGGGCGTTTAGTCGCCCCTTGCGCGCCATTCCCGATCAGATGACGGCGCCTTGCGGTTCATGCGGCGCAGAAAAGCGAAGCGCGCAGGGCCTTGTTGCGTGTGCGAAGTGCCGTTGCCGATCTGATCTGACGCGCGCCGGGGCCGAGCTACAGAACCCTTCGAAATCATGATCCGCTCTAGACAAGCCGTTTATCCTTGGGCCGGGCTGCCGAGCGGCTATAAGCGACTTTTTGGCGTTGTAGGCTGATCACTTCTCCTTGTTTGTCATATCGGGCCGGCCTCGGGCCTATTGCTTGAGCTTAGTCTCGCGCAGCCTGTTCGAGCCTTGCTTGGCTCGCGACGGGCCACGCGAGGTTTAGAACGCTGCGCTCCTGATTGTCCAGTTGGTCCAACAGCTCATGTTCCCACTCGAGGGAGCGTCGCGCCGCGTCCGGTTTTCCATCGTGACGGTCGTGCAGGATGGAAATATGGTCGATGCAGCCGGCTTCGGAGGGAAGGCCGGGGCTTCGGCGGTCCGTGGCTCATTCACGGCGTGGCGATAATAGGGGAGCGTTTCCATAATGCGCAGAACGTAGCTCCGGGTTTCGTCGAAGCCGATGGCTTCGATCCAGTCGTGTTCGCTGACCTCTCCCTTTCGTGGGTCGCCGTTGCGTTCGATCCAGCCGCGTACCCGCGAAGGCCCCGCGTTGTAGGCCGTCAAAGCCAGGATATAAGAGCCGTCGTATTGCCTAAGAAGCTGGCGCAAATAGGCGCGGCCGATCCTGATGTTGTACTCGGGGTCCTCCGTCAGCTGGCTGCGGCTATAGGGGATCTTGAGCCGGCGCGCCACATCGTAGGCGGTCAACGGCAGGATCTGCATCAAGCCACGGGCGCCGGCCCGGCTTTGGGCGCCTTGCAGAAACTTGCTCTCCTGGCGGATTACCGAGAGGACCAACGCCGGTTCCGGCTGCTCCTTGGTGGACAGTGCGATCAGCGGATTTGGGTAGAGATGCCGCGGGATCACAATGCCCTGTTCCTGGGCCGTGATCGCGGCGAGGATCGCCAGCTCCGGCCGCGCGGCCTCTTGGGCCAGTTCAGCCGCAAGCACGAAGTCGCTTGTGGTCTCGGATGTTTCCAGCAGGCGCAAGAGGAAGGTTTTCTGTAGCCTGCGCTCTCCGATAGCGGTTAGCAGCCGGATCACCCGAACCACTTCCTTGCCGGCGAAATCCTTACGCTCGGCACCTTCCGCGCGCGGCCGGGTCTGTATCGATGCGAGGTGGGGGCGGCCCATCCGTTGCGCCGCCAACTGGCCGTAAAAGAATGTGCCGTGGAGCGCGGCGTTGCTGTACCAGCGCGCCGCGTCTTCACCCTGGCCGATCAAGGCGGCCAATTCGCCGGCCCAGAAACCGCCGCGCGCCTTGAAGCGCGGCGAGTTCACACGATCGTAGATCCGGGCGAAATGTGTGTAGGCTTCCTGGGGTCTGTCGAGGAAACGCGTGGCGATCCAGCCCGCGAGCCACTCTGCCTCCGCGAAGGCGTCTCCGGCGGTCAAACCGTGCTGGCCGGCCAAGCGGTAGGCCCGCTCGAACTGGCCGCGCTCCAAGGCACGCCGAGCGGCCCATTGCCGCAGCGGCCACCAAAGTTTCGGCCGTGACACCATGCGGTCTGGGGGATCGATTAGTGCCACGACGCCCTCGTAGCGGCCCCGGCGCATGCGCCAACTGGCGCGTTCGAACAGGACACCAGGATCATCCTGGAATCGCTTCGGGAGAGCCTCTAAGGCCCGTGTAATTCCAGGCCGGTTGAAGCGCAGTTTCATCCGTGCCCGGACC
>JAJFGM010000390.1 GCA_021776145.1 Kiloniellaceae bacterium
GCGCATCGGGGAAGAGCGCCGCCAGTTCCTCGGCCAAGCGCTCGACGCCGGGACCGCAGGCCACGAGGCTGTCCTCGGCGTCGCAGGCCGGGCATTGTCTGGGCAGCGGCTGCGACAGGCCGCAATGGTGGCACTGCAATCGCCCCATCAGCCGATGCTCGACCAGCCAGGCGGTGCACTGCGGACAGGTCAGGCGGTGACCACAGGCGCGGCACAGGGTCAGCGGCGCGTAGCCACGCCGGTTGAGGAACAAGAGCGCCTGTTCGCCGGCCACCAGGGTTTCGCCGAGCGCCCCCCGCAAGGCCGCCGAAAGCCAGCTTTGACCGCCGCCGCCGGGCAGCCCGGCGATGCGTTCGGGCTGGTCCTGACGCAGATCGACGAGGCGAACCTCGGGCAACTCGGCCAGGCCGTGCCGCTCGGGCAGGTGCAGGCGCGCGTAGCGTCCGGTCTTGACGTTGACGACGGTTTCCAGCGACGGCGTCGCCGAGGCCAGGACGATGGGGATTTCGCCGAGGCGGGCGCGCACCACCGCCATGTCGCGGGCATGGTAGACGACACCGTCCTCCTGCTTGAAGGCGCGGTCGTGCTCTTCGTCGATGACGACGAGGCCGAGATCGCGGTAGGGCAGGAAGAGCGCCGAGCGCGCGCCGACGACAACGCGGGCGTCGCCCTCGGCCACGGCGCGCCAGGTGACGCGTCGCTGCACGGCGCTGAGGTCCGAGTGCCACTGCGCCGGCTTGACCCCGAAGCGGTCGACGAAGCGGCCCAGCCATTGCGCCGAAAGCGCGATCTCGGGCAACAGCACCAGGCATTGGCGGCCCGCCGCGAGCGCCGCGGCGATGGCCTCGAAATAAACCTCGGTCTTGCCCGAGCCGGTGACGCCGTCGAGCAGGGTGACGGAAAAACTGTCGAGACCGTCGCACAGCGCCGCCGCCGCCTGGCTCTGGGCCGGCGACAGCTCCGGTCCCTGGCGGCGCCAGTCCGGCGCGGCGAAGTCGGCACGCGGGATGACCTCGACGACCTCGAGCAGGCCGGCCGTCCGCAGCCCCTTGATCACCGAGGTCGAGACTCCGGCGGCGCGCGCCAGCTCGCTGAGCGGGCGCGCCGGTGCGTTCCTCCCGGGGCCGCCGCCGGCCTCGGCCAGGACGCGCCGGCGCGCCGCGGTCAGGCGCAGCTCGGGCCCGGCCTCGATGCCGGTAGCGGCAATCAGCTTGACCGGCCGCGGCGGCTCCAGCGCCTGGGTGACATTGAGCGCCATGCGCAGGACCGAGCCCGGCGCCGACAGGCTGTAGGCGGCGAGCCATTCCAGGAAGCGCCGCGCCACCTCGGTCAGCGGCGGCACGTCGCAGCGCCCGCGCACCTCTTTCAGCCGCGCCCGAGCAATCGGCGCCTCGGCGTCCGCGTCGCGCTCCCAGACGACGCCATAGACCTCGCGCGGCCCCAGCGGCACACGCACGATGTCGCCCGGGGCCAATTCCAGCCCGGCCGGCACCAGATAGTCGTAGGCGCCGCTCAGGGGCAGGGGCAGAAGCACGGAAACCCGCTGCAAATCGGGCTCGAGTCCGGGAATCTCGGGGTTTTGGGCGGCGCTGGCGTGGCGATTGGGCATCAGGTACACTTTAGACAAGAGCGCTTGGCGAAACGAGGCTCCGCGAACATCGGGACCGGAAACCAACAAGGGACCAGAAGCCAACAGGGGACCGGAAATTGACCTGGACTGCCGCCGACACGAAGGTTATGACCGCAATTGAGGCTTGGCGAGACGGATTCGCACAAGTCCGGCCCCAAATAACCGGGCCCTGAATAACCGGGACCTGAATAACCGGGACCAAACGAAAGGCTGAGACCGCCGCATGAAATTCTTCGTAGATACCGCCGATGTCGAAGAGATCCGCGATCTCGCCGCGACCGGGCTTGTCGACGGCATCACCACCAACCCGTCGCTGATCGCCAAATCGGGCCGCGACTTCTTCGAAGTCATCACCGAGATCTGCGGCCTTGTCGCCGGACCGGTATCGGCCGAGGTCGCCGCCACCGATCATGCCACCATGCTGGCCGAAGGCCGCGTCCTGGCCGCGCTGGCACCCAACGTCTGCGTCAAGGTCCCCTTGACGCCGGACGGCCTGAAAACCTGCAAGGCGCTGACCGACGATGGCCACCAGGTCAATGTGACGCTCTGCTTCTCGGCCGCCCAGGCCCTGCTCGCGGCCAAGGCCGGCGCCACCTTCATCTCGCCCTTCGTCGGGCGGCTCGACGACATCGGCGTCGACGGCCTGCAGCTCATCGCCGACATCGTCGAGATCTACGACGCCTACCCCAACCTCTCGACGGAAGTGCTGGTCGCCTCGGTGCGCAACGCGGCGCATGTCGTCGAGTCGGCCAAACTGGGCGCGCATGTCGCAACCCTGCCGCCGGCGACCCTGCGCGCGATGTACAAACATCCGCTGACCGACAAGGGGCTGGAGGCTTTCCTTGCGGACTGGGCCAAGACCGGCCAAACAATTCTGAAGCCGACATCTTCTGGTGGTGCCAATGCCGAATCGAAGCGACGCAGCGCCTAAGGGCAAATCGCCCCAGCCGGCGCAGGAGACACCGGCCCTTTCGGGCCAGGATGTCGCGGCTTACCTGCGTCGCCATCCCGACTTCTTCCGCCACTATCCAGCGCTGCTGGAAGACCTGCAGGCGCCGGACTGCAAGCGCGGCGACGGCGTCGTCGACCTGCCAAGCTTCATGGTGGAACGGCTGCGCGACTCCATGGAGGAGATGACCAAGGCACGCGACGACCTGCTGGCGACCGGGCGCAACAACCAGGCCATCCAGAACCGCATTCATCAGGCCATCCTGGCCCTGCTCAATGCCCGGTCCTTCGAGCAGTTCATCGAGACCATCACCACCGACCTTGCCGTCATCATGGATGTCGACCTCGTTACCATCGGCGTCGAGCGCACCGAAACCGGCGCGGCGGTGCGCCCGAGCAGCGGCATCTACCGCCTGGAAGAGGGCGTGCTGGAGGCCCTGACCGGTGGCGCCAACGGCGGCATCCTGCTGCGCGACAACATCGAGGGCGACGTGGCGATCTTCGGTGCCGGCGCCGGGCTGGTCAGCTCCGACGCCCTGCTGCGCCTGAATATCGCGCCCAACGCGCCGGGCGCCCTGCTCGCCTTCGGCTCGCGCCAGCCCGATCAGTTTCATGCCGGCCAGGGCACCGAGCTGCTGAATTTCCTGGCCCGCGTGTTGGAGTGCTGCTTTCGGGCATGGCTGGAGCTTCCGGCATAAAACGCGGCGGCCCAGCCGCCAATGAGGCCGCCCGTGAGAAGGCCGGGGTCGGCCTGTCGGCGGCGCCCGACCTGATCGCCGCCGTCGCCGAGTGGCGCGCCTGGCTGCAAAACGAGCGCCGCGTCTCGCCCCACACCCTCGAGGCCTATGGCCACGACCTCGGGCGTTTTCTCGACTTCATGACCGAACACCTGGGGC